>CBDUSI010000005.1:0-69209 GCA_965370045.1 uncultured bacterium
TGTTGACCGGCTTGTCCTTGTACACCGGGTGGCCCAGGCAGGGGATGCGCCGGTAGTCGGTGCCGGCCTCCTTGGCCGCGCTGCGCTCGGCGGCGAAGCGCTTGGCCTCGGTCTCGACAAGGGCGGTCACGTCGACCTGGGGCTTGCCCTGGTAGAAGGGCTCGACCAGTTCGGTGTTCCCGAAAATCTTGGTGAGGTACCTGACCGCCTCGGCCCCGTTGCCGCCGTGGACCGTGCCGATGCTGGCCAGCGTGGCGATCATCGCCGTGTTGGGGTTATTGCCCGCCGAGGCCGAGAGCTTAGCCCCCTGGGCGCTGATGGTGCCCGGCCCGTTGGCCAGCGCGGCGATCAGGCACTTCTCGACCAGCGCCGGCGCGAAGTCGTGGCGCGGTTCCTCGCCGGTCCAGGCCAGGATCAGCGCGCGCCCGAAGCTGCCCGCGTCCATCATCCCGGTCAGCGCACGGCCGTGTATCCGCGGGGTGGCCCCGTCGTTGCTCGATGCGTGGCTGGCCCCGCGCATGTTCCGGCGGGGCAGGTCGGCGCCCAGGAAGGTGCCGGAAAGGCGCTTGAGCTGCCTGTCGTAGGGAGCCGGAATCGCGCCCTGATGGGCCACCAGCCTGGCCGGCAGCCGCCGGCCCAGACCGCGGAGGCTGACCATCCAGGGGTTGAGCTTGAGCGGCGCCTGGGGCTTGAAGTCCCGCTCACGGCCGAGGGACCCGCGGACCAGCGCGGCCGCGCGGGCCAGGTGATGCAGCGCGGTGACGCGGACGCCCCGACGGAACTTCTTGAGCAGCTTCTTGCCGCGGGGGTAGTTCTTGCTGATATCAAAAGGCTCGACGCCGAAGTAATCGTCGAAGAGCTTCATCTTGCCGGTGGCGCTGGTCGCCACACCCTCGACCACCGCGCCGGCGTGGCCCAGCGACAGGTTCCGGCCCTCGGCCAGCTGCCCGGCGACGTAGACCACCAGGGGCAGGTCTATCTTCTCGGAAGCCATGACCTCCAGGGCCTCGCGCTCGTAGAGGCCGCCGGGTTCCACGTACATGACCACTATGGCGGTGCTGGGTTCGTTGGCGGCCAGGTGCAGGAAGTGCGCCGGCGGCGTGAGGATCAGCGTGTCCTTGCCGGTGGAGCACCCGAAGCTGGTGCCCATCCCCGCGCTCAGAAGATAGCTGGCCATGGTGTTGACCATGTTGCCGCTGTTGCTGATGATGGTCACCGAACCGGGCACGAAGCTCTCCGCGGGATTGTTCCCGCCCACCGCCCCGACGCGCACGCCGTCGTGGACGTTGATGATGCCCAGGGTGTTGCCGCCGACCACGTCGATCTCCGCCTCGGAGCAGATCTGGCGGATCTTGGCGGTCACTTCGATGGACACGTGCTCGGTGATGATGAAGACCGTCTCGATGCGCCCGCGGCTGTACTCGACGACCTCCTTGACCTCGCCGTAGACCGCCTCGGGCGGGGAGTAGACCACCACCTTGTTGGGCTGCTTGCCGGGGGGCAGCTTCTCCATGAGCTCGCTGAAGGTGGCGAAGACCGGGACGGTGGAACCCTTGTCCGGGCGGACCTCCTGCCCGCCCTTGCCCAGAGCCCAGCCGCCGACGATGTTCCCGCAGTAACGCTGGCTGTTCTCGGTGACCTTGCTGGCCTCGCGTCCGGTGACGTTGCTGACCACCACGCGGTCACCGGCGGCCAGGAGGTCGGCGAGCCGCTTGGCTCTCACTTGGCACCTCCGTTCTCGACGGTCGCGCGGGCCAGTTTGGCGGCGTACTCCGCGACGAGGGTCAGCGGGGTGTCCGGGCCGAAGATAACGTAGGGGAGCTCGAGTTGATCGAGCGTGTTGCGCATCGAGACCAGGCCCTTGACCAGGTGCGGCCCGCCGCGGCCGACCACCACGGGGATGTCCACCGGGCCCTGCTCCTCGAAGTGGGCGGCCAGCGCGTCGCCGATGGCCTGGAAGGTCACGTCAATGAGCGTGTTGTTGGCCTTGCCGCCCAAGATCAAGAGCAGCTTGGCCTTGGCCAGGTTGTGCTCGAAGCAGATCCTGGCGGTTCCGAACATGCGCTCGTAGGGCGGGTTCCCGCCGAAGTCCGAGAGAAAGATGGGCGAGCCGCCGGCGGTCTCCAGCGTCTCGCAGATGATGGTCGAGGCCCCCCCGCCGAAGAGAATCGGCAGGATCTTCTCCCCGCCGAGTTCCGAGACGTGGGCCTGGCCCTGGTGGCTCGAGGCGTTCCAAGCGAACATCTCCTCCTCGAAGGGGCTGGTCGTGGCCGGGTAGTCGGGCAGCTCCAGCCCCACGTTGTGGAACTTGTGGTTGGCATCGTCGAAGACCGCCTTGAAGTCGCAGGCCACCGCGTCTCCCGCGGAGGTCAGCCGCCAGGGGTTGACCTCGCACATACGCATGCCCGTGGAGGAGAACAGGTCCCAGAGCTTGACCAGCGCCCGCGAGAACTTGCTCAGCGCGTTCTTGGGGCAACCCAGCTTCTCAAGCATGGTGCTGGCCTGGTAGGCGTCCAGGCCCTTGAAGATGTCCACGGCCAGGTGGGCCTTGTCCGACTCGGCCACCGACTCGATGTCCACCCCGCCCTTCATCGAGAGGGTCAACATGGGCGAGAGCGAGCGGGAGTCGTAGGTGATCGCCGAGTAGGCCTCAACACTGGCGGGAATCACCTGGACCGCGTAGGCCCCGCGGGGAAGCCGCCCGCCGATCTCCATGCCGCCGATCCGCTTGATGGCCCGTTGGGCCTCGACGAAGTCGGAGACCTTTTTGATCGCGCCGCTCTTGCCGCGCTTGCCGGCCACGACGTCGGGCTTGATGATGGCCTCGCCGCCCCAGCGCTCCAGTGCCCGGCGAAGCTGCTTGGCGGGCGCGTCGCCGGAGACGTGCTCGGGCACCGGCATCCTGTGACGTTCGGCGAGCTGTTCGAGGAAAGTGAGTTCGGTGATTTCTACTGGCATGGGCCTCTGGCCTCCAACCGTGGGCAGCGGCCACTCCCGGCTCGCCCCGCCCGCATATATACATCGACCGGGCGGCCCTGCAAGCTCAATTATCCTGAAATCGCCATTATCCTGAAATCGCTCAAGAGCGGCCCATTGGGAGATACGGGCCTCAGCGGCGCGGGGACGGCTGACGCAGACCCGCCCGCGGCCGATGAGCCGCGGGCGGGGCGTTCTCTGCTGTTCTGTGGCGAGCTTCTAGCGCTCGATGATCCGCCGGCCGCCCCTGCGCCAGGCCATCGGCCGCGGCCACCAGCCCCGCCGACGGGGCCGGGGCACCGCGTCCTTGAGCGCCGGACGCTTGTAGCCGGGGGGCACGTTGAGCCGGGCCTTGGTGGCCTTGCCCTTCTCCTTTTGCTTCTCGTAGATGTCCCCCAGCAGGGAGTGCGCGCGGGTCTCGTAGGTCCCGCGCCAGTCAGGCATGCGCGCCATGAGCTCGGGGGCCAGGCCCTTGGTCCAGTCGCGCTCCAGGGCCTTGCGGCAGAGCTTCCCGGCGCGCTCGTACTTCTCGGCCAGGAAGAGGGCCTCGGCCAGGTCGATGTGCCGGTAGGGCTCCTCGGGCCTCAGTTCCATGGCGCGCTCGAACAGACTGATGGCCCGGTCGAACTCCTTGCGCTCGGCGAAGAGCACCGCCACCTGCCGGCAGTTGGCCGCCTCGCGGGGGGCGACTTCCACCAGCATGGTCAGCGCGCGGAGCTCGCCCTGCTTGTCCTTGAGGTCCTTGTAGACGCCGGCCATGGCCCGGTAGACCGCCGCGTCGCGCGGGAAGCTTGCCGCCCAGGCCTTGCACTCCGCCAGCGCCTCGCGGTGGAGCCCCGCCTTGCGCAAGACCTCGATGAGCGTCCTTACGGTGGCCAGCTCCGATTTGAGAGCCTTGGCCGCGCGCAGCGCGGCGGCGGCCTCGGAGAACTTCTTGCACTTGGCCAGCGCCGCGGCGTGCGCCAGACGCAGCTTGAAGTCCTTGGGCTTGGCCTTGACCTTGGCGGCCAGCGCGACGAGCAGCTTCTCGCTCTTGCCGGCCTTGAGGTAGGCCTCGGCGACCAGCTCAACATTGGCCACGTCCAGCGCGTCGCCGCCGCGGTTGAAGACCGAAGCCACCAGCCCCTCCAGGGCCTTCTCCGGGCTGCCCTCGGCGGCGTAAGCCTTGCTCAGCTTGGATTGCAGGTAACCCAGCCCGCGGTCGGGCAGCGGCTTGCCCTTCGCGTCCACCTGCTTGCCGACCTCCCGCAGATAGATGCTGATGGCCTCCTTGTAGAAGTCCACCGCGCCGGCCGCGGCCCGGGGCGCCACCGGCTCCTCGCCGTATTTCCGCATGCAGGCGTCCCCGACGGCCTCGTATTCGTTATAGGCTGACTCATCCCCCAGACCGACGCGGAGCATGGCCAGGGCGGGCTCGACCTTTCCGGCGCGCAGCAGCGCGTCGGCCAGCGTGCGGCGCATGGCGGCGTCGTCGGAGAAGGCCTTGCTGAGCCGGCGGGCGTAGGCCAGCTCCTTGGCCGCCAGCTTGTGTGCCCGGGCGAGCTGCAGCGCCTCGCGCAGCGCGTCGAGTCCCCAGCGCCCGGAGCGCGCCGCCGCCGCGGCCTCGTAGTGTGTCAGAGCCGTCTCGGCCTTCAGACCGGCCAGGCGCTGTTTCTCCTTAACAGAAAGCAGCCGGCGGTAGAGCCGGGCCACGTCCAGGTTGGCCTTGCCGACCTCGTCCTCCCCGGCGGCCTTGATCGCCGCCTGGCAGCTCGCGGTAATCTCCTCCAGCTTGAGCCCCTTCGGGCGCTTCTCGGGCGGCAGAGCCGCCAGGTTCACCAGGCGCCCGGCCAGGGCCAGGTGATCGCGGCCCGTGGCCTGCTTCGCCTTCGCCGCCGCGCGGAAGGCCGTGGTGACCTTCCCGCGAAGTCCCAACCCCTCTTCGATATTGGCGTTGGTCAGCGGGCCCCTGTAGAGCGCGGGGCTCTTCTCCAACTCCTTCATCTCCCCGGCGACCAGTGCGGCCAGGCGCTTCCCGCAGGCCTTGCCGAATTCGCCGCCGCCGCTGCTGGCCTCCTGGGCGGCCATTCCCAGAATGGCGCTGATCCAGGGCAGGCGAACCTGCCGGCCGACCATGGCCAGACCCTCGGGAACAGGAGCGAAGTGCCGGCGACGGCCCCAGTTCCAGGGCTTCGGCCGCAGCTGCTGACGAGCCCTGCCCTGCCCCGCGCGGGACAGACCGTCGAACATCCGCCCGGCGGCGTGGTCAACCTTGCCAGCCTCCACCAGGAGCATGGCCAGCTGGCGGTACTCGTGTACGTTGGCGCTGTAGCCCTGGGAGGCGCGCAGTTCGAGGATCGCGCCGCGAATCCGCGCGGAGTCCTCCAGGCGGCGGCGCTCCCTGGCCTTCTGGGCCAGCCGGCTCAGCCGCCACTGGTCGCGCCAGTAGCGCGAGGGGTCGCGGATGATGCGCACCAGCTCGTCGACGGCGGCCTTGCTGAGCTCCGCGTCGCCAGCGTCCCAGGCCACGCGCAGGGCCAGGCGGACCACCTCGTCACGCATCGGCTTCTTGGCCTTGAACAGCTTCTTGAGCTCTCCCTGCAGGAACTTCCCCTGGTTGGCGCGGTGGGCCATGTCCAGAATCTGCTCCACTGTGCGCACGCCCCGGCCGCCGTGCCGCCCCTGTACCAGCGAGTCCAGGGCCAGCTCCAGGGCGTCCTTGCCCTTGCCGGACAGCGCGAAGGCCGAGACCATCTGCACCTCGTAGTCCGTGCGCCGGCCGGTTATCTCCGCCGCCTGGGCCAGCATGCGGGCCGCGCCCGCGTAGCGTTTCACGAGCATCAACTCGCGGGCGTAGCGCTCCATGACCAGCGGGTCCTTGGGGCCGACCTCCAGGCCCTTCTTCATATAGGGATCGCCGTCCTTCTTGAGCCCCAGGAGCAGGTAGACCTTGTAGACGTTTAGCGCCGCCTGGTAGTCCTCGGAATTGCGGGCCAGGACGCGCTTCCAGCGATCAACCTCCTTGTGCAGCCGGTCGCGGCGCCGGGTGTCGGCCTGGCTCTTGGAGTTCTTCATCTTTATGGCCGCGTCGGCTTGCTGGTCCTGGTAGCGGTAGAGCCTGTTCTTGGCGCCCCAGCCGCGCACCTTGGCAATCAGTTTCTTGACGTCCTCCGGCCGGGCCCGCTGCCAGTAGAACTGGAGCACGAACTGGGCGACGGCCTCGCGCTCCAGGCCCTCGATCTTTTCCATGCGGGCGTCGGCGTACTTGAGGAACTCGGCGTCCTTGTCGTGCTTCTTCAGGAACGCCGGGAAACGCCCGTCGATGCTCGGCAGCGAGTAGCTGTAACGCTTGCCCTGGCGCTTGCGCAGATCGACGGCGTGATAGCGCGCGATCACATCGACGTAGGCCATGTGCTCCTTGAGGGCCGCGGACTTGTCCTCCGCGGACTTGCGGTCCAGCAGTTCGGCGGCCTTGAGGCGCAGGAAGCCCGCGTCGCGGACCTTGCAGGCCTTGTGCATGAAGTCCACCGCGCCGGCGTAGTCGCCGCGGCGGGCGTGCAGCTCGGCCAGGTTGCCCAGCATACTGCCGAAGTAGCTGTAGTAGGGCCGGTTCTCCGCGAAGTCCCGGTAGAGGCCCAGCGCCGCCTCCTCGGCCTCGGCCAGCCCCGCGGGAGTGCGCAGCCCGAGGCCCACGCGGTTGCCGTCGAAGAGGTACCGGCCCAGGTAGTAGAGCACGTTGGGCCCGGCGCTGCTCTTGTTACGGCGCAGCCGGTCGGCCTGGCGGACCACCGCCACGGCCTCCTTGACGCGGCCCTCGCGGACCAGCCAGCGGGTCAGCGTCTGGTAGGACTGGCGGCGCGCCCAGTACTCCCCGCCCAGGTCTACCATCCGGCGGGCGATCTTGACGCGCTCCCCACCCGTGCGCGCGATGCCCATCAGGCTGTTCAGGGCCTGCTGGCGATGGCTCCTCTTGAGGCCCGCGTCGTCCGCCGCGGCCCAGAGCACCGGGCGGGCGGCCTCGCGACGACCCAGGTAGCCGGTCAGGAACAGGCCCGCACCCAGGCGGCGCACGCCCTTGGTCTCGGCCAGCTTCCCGGCGGCGTTGAGCGCGGCGTACTCCCCGCAGTACGAGCGGAAGCTGCTCAGCCAGTTGTTCACCTGCCAGGGGTCGGCCACCGCGGCGAAGCGGTTCTGCATGAACTCCAGGGCACGCTCCGGTTTGCCGGCCCGGCAGCTGAGGCTGACCATCGAGCTCCAGTAGCGGTACTCGTTGTAGACCCGGTAGTACTTCTGGCGCTTGACCAGCGGCAGTATTCGTCCGTAGACCTCGACGGCCTGCATCAGCCTGCCGGCGGACTCCAGCGTCCCCGCCAGGTTGCGATGGGCGTTGATCTGGCTGGGATAGTCCTTGACAGTCTCGCGGTGGAGCGCGAGCAGGGCGGCTTTGTCATCCAGGATGGCCGCCAGGCGGCCCACTGCCTTGGAACGCTCGCCGTAGTTCCCGCTGCGCTTGATGAACTCACGCCAGAGCTTCTCGCGCTCCGGCGCCTTGCCCAGCCGGGTGTAGGCCCGGTGGAGCACCTCGCCGGCGCCGAAGTTGGAGTTCCACTCGTGGGCGAAGAGCCAGGGACGCAGAGTGACGACCGCCTTCTCCGGCTTCGAGTCGGCCAGCAGCACCCCGGCGAGCGCGACCGCCGCGCGCTGCTTCTCGGGCGTCCCGGCCCCGGTGTCCAGCAGCTTCTTCCAGGCGCGGGCGGCCTCGGCCAGCAGCCTGGCGGGCCTCTTCGAGGGGCTCATGGCCACCCGGCTGAGGCGCCCGGCGATATCCGCGCGGCGCTTCCAGTCGGTCTCTTTCTTGAAAAGCCCGGCCCAGAACTTGACCGCCCGGTCGGGCGCGCCGCGCGCGACCATCACCCGCGCCGCCCGGTCGGCGGCTTTCACTCGATCCGACCAGTCGTCGAGCTTGCCTACGGCAACCAGCCAGGCGTTCTCGGCGCCGGCCAGGGTGTTCATCTGGCGATGCACGGCGGCCAGCTGGAGCGCGGAGTCGAGTACTTCCTTGCGCTCTTCCGTCCCGTCGAGCAGCTGCTTCCAGGAAGCCGCCGCCCGCTTGAGCAGATCGCAGGAGGTCAGCGCCCGGGCTTCGGCGGCGCGGAAGGCCTTGGCCTTCGGATCCATGTCCGCGGCGCGGCCGTAGGCGGCGGCGGCCTCCCTGATGCGCCGGCGGGAGAGCAGCAGCTGCCCGTAGCGCGCGTGGTAGCCGGGGACCTTCTTGTCGACCTCGATGGCCCGTTCGACGGCGCGCATGGCCGAGAAGGGCCGGCCGACCCTCTCGAAGTAGAAGGACAGCGAGAAGAGGACGTTGGCGTCCTCCGCCTCGGTGCGCAGCTGGCGCTGGGCCTCGGCCAGGCTGATCTGGCCCGCGGACGCGGCCAAAGCAGGCGCGAGCAGCAGGGCCAGAAGCAGGAAGCTCCGGAGAATCTTGCGGGCAGCAGTCATTTTCGTCTCCTAGCGGCGTTTCACGTGGACGGGGCGGGAACCCTTGCCGTGCACCGGCAAGGTCACCACGCCTGGTTCGAGACCTTTCAGCAGATTGGTCGCTGAGCTGCGGACCTCATCGTCGGACGACTTCGTGAGTTTCTGGAGAAACGGCCTGGCCAGGTCGCCGGCCGCGGAGAAACGCTTGCGAGCGGCCTCCCTGACTTTGAACTCCTCCGAGGCCAGGTCCTTGGCCCACTTCTTCATGGTCTCCTCAATCGCCGGAAGCCAGTTGAGCCGCGCGTCCTCTCCGGGTAGCGTGTCGAAGACGACGCCAGCGCGAACCAGTTCGTCGGGCTTGGGCGTTACCTTCAGCGGGAATATCGCGTCGTAGGTCTTGCTCGGAACGCGCGCGGCGACCAGAAAGCCGGTCTTCCCCAGCAAATCCGGGCGCCAGGTCTCGACGATGGCCGCGGCCTCCTCCCCGGTCAGGCCGAAAGCGCGCCACTGCGCGCGGCAGGCGGCCAGCAGCTTCTTCGCGTCGCCCCCGGCCTTGAGCACGTCCTTCCTGGCCAGCGTTACCGTCGCCCCGGCGGCGACGTTCTTGATCGCCACGAAATTCCGCGTCTTCCCGTCGTTGACGATCACGATCACCGGCCCACTGGCGGTCTTCTGCGCGTTCTTGAGGGTAATGGCCTCGGCGCTGACCTTGCCCTCCAACGGCGGCTTCTGGATGGCGGTGGCCTCATAAAACAAGAAACGCTCACTCCCGCCGGCCGTCCTGATCCACTTGCCGGGCACCGCCCGGACCGTGCTCCACCAGTGGCTCTTTCCAACCTTCCTCGCGTCGGCGGGCCGCTTGGCCGTTAATCTGCCTTTCCACTTCATGCCCACCGCGTCGGTGACGCCCGCCCCCATGGACCAGAAAGTCTCCGTGACCAGCTCCGGCTTGGGCCAATAGACCAGCGGCCGGCCCCTGAATGTGAGCACCTGGACCGAGACCTCCAGGCCCTCCCTGCCGTAGAGATGCAGGACCGGCTTGCGCCACGAGCGGAACTCATCCTTCTTGGGCGTGAACTCCTTATCGTGGCGGAGGACGAATGCGGGCAGGCCGGCGACCAACTCGTCGGGTACGGTCAACAGGCTCTTGGGCTTGGCTTTTCCCTTCGGATCGCGCCACGGAACGTTGCTCTTGATGATCGCCATGCGGCGGATGTAGACGCCCCATTCATGGACCACGAACTTCTCCGGGGCCTTCTCCGCGCCCTCGCCGCCGGAAGCGACCAGCGGAAGCAGCGCGGCCAGTCCCGCCAGCGCCAGAATTCCCCGGGAACTCGTCACTCTCGTCTCTCCCTATGAAACGGCCGCGGGCGGGGACCCTCACGGGCCCCCGCCCCGGCATCACGCGTGGGTTTCTCTGCCCTGGCGTCTCACCGCACCAGGTTCGAGGCGTTCACGGGGCTGCTCTGATGGCGCAGGTCCTTGCTCCGCGGGTTCGAGTCCAGGTCGCGAATCGCCCAGTCCTTGGGAATCGTAACCTTGAAGGACCCGGCCTTCGGCTTGTAGTTGATCTTGAGATCGGTCACGCGCACGGTGCGCGTCTGGCCGGCGGCGGCGGCCTTGATAACCGTCAGCTTCCGGGCCATCTCCTCGGCCTTGGTCTTGCTGCCCGCGGCGCGCAGCTTGGCGATGGTCTTCTCGTAGCGCTTGACCATCTCGGGATTCGCCCTGCGCCCGCCGTCCTTGCTGTGGTAGGTCACCTTGAAGACGGTGGGCACCTTGACCCCGCCGACCTCCTTGACCTCGCCGCACTCCACCGTGCGGGTCAGGCGCGAGTAGCGGCCCCCGCGGCGCCAGGTGTTCTCGTAGACCTCTATCTTGGTCACCGGGCCCTTCTCGGAGCTCAGGTGGATCAGGATCCTGTTGTTGCTGTTGCCGCGGCGGGCCAGGCGCAGGACCAGGCCGTCATCGCCCTTCTTCTCGACGGTGATGTACCATCTGCGGTCCAGCTTCTGGGCCCAGGGGAAGATGTAGGCGGGGAGCAGCCCGCCCAGGGCCTTGACGTCCCCGGCGGTGACCCGGCGCCTGGCGGCGTACTTGAGCAGCGGGTAGAATTGCACGCGCACCTTGCCGTCGGATATATCGTAATGGTCGTCGCCGACCTTGCGGCTGAAGAAGCGCCTAGTCTCGGTGTCCAGAGCCAGTTCCCAGGCGCGGCCCTCAAGCTTCTCCGTGCCCTCCTTGTCGAGCGTGTAGGAACTCACCTTCAGGGACAGGCTCTTGTAGCGCCCGGCCAGGTTCCGGAGTATCTTCATGGCCTCGGCGGAGCTGTGCTTGTGGCGGTAGGGCAGCGCGCCCAGCTCGTTGATGCGGAAGACCGGGAAGATGTCCCTGCGCGCCCAGGCCAGCACGTCAGTATCGAAACCCTCGCCGGACCGGAGGCGGCTCTTGCGCTCCTCTGCTCTGCCACCCCCTGCTGCCTTTCCTTTGGTGCCGTAGTGGCCAGGCGCCTTCTTGGCCGCTTCCGCAGCCGCGCGCGGCGCCGCCGGCCTCTTCGTGGCCGGCGCGTTGCTCCTGGCCAGCTGTTCGACGCTTTTCGACTGCTTCTTGAGCTTGCCGGACTGAAGAGCCTTGTCGCTGCGGCGGCCGCGGTCGCCGGGCTTGCCGGGGCCTCTCTTGGCGTCCGCCATGACTCCCTGCTCCATCTCGGACTTCGTCCAGGCGCCGGCGCCGCCCAGCGGGATGTCGCCGATGGCCTCGTCGTCCTTGCCGTTGAACTCGTCGTTGCGGCGTTCGATGCCGAAGCGCTCGTAGTCCTCGGCGGTCTCCAGAACGATGAAGCTGGTGTAGTGGCTCATCACCCGGTAGCGCTTGGACGTCCGGATCACCGTCTGGACCAGTTTCGCGGACGCATCGCCGTCGGCCAGCGCGGCCACGTCCTGAAGGTGACCTATCTTCTCGTTGGCCCACAGCTTGGCGACGAAGCAGTTGGACTTCTCGCCCTGGAAGTCGACCTTGAACTCCCTGGTGTAGGGCTTGTCCTTGTAGCTGGCGGTCAGGCGCACCTTGGCCTTGCCCTGGCGCAGGTACTTCCCGAAGGCAAACAACTGCCGCCCGGCGCTGACGTTGGGGAACCACACGGGATAGATCTCGTCGGTCTCGGTGCCCACGAACTCCATGCGTACGCCGGTGTAAAGCGGCCAGGCGTAGTCGTCCATCAGCTCGCCGACGCTGGCGGCCACGTCGTCGGCGGAGGCCAGCGGCCGCACGGTACCATCGAACCTGCGGGCCAGCTCGGCCAAGAGGGCCGCGTCCTGCACGTCACCGATTGACAGGCAGTGCACGCGCACCTCGCAGCCCTTGAGAGACTTTTCGGCGTCGGCCACCAGCCGCGCGGTCCGGGTGCTGGTCAGGCTGGAAAGCCCGCTGCCCACGTAGACCACCTGGGCGAGCGCCTCCGTGCCGGCCAGGGTCGCCGCGGCCTGCCAGGCGGTCGACAGGTCGCTGGCGCCCATGGCCTCCAGGCCGTCCATCCACTTGCCGGCCGCGGCCACGTTCCCCGCGCTGGCCCGCACCATGGTGGGCTTGAAGGCCTGGGCGAAAGTATCGTAAGCCACGATGCCGAACTCGTCGCCGGCCTTAAGCAGCGAGAGCGCGTGCCTGGTGGCCTTCTTGGCCAGCGCCAGGTGCCGGTCGCCCAGTCCGCCGGACTTGTCGAGAACGAAGACGAAGCGGCTGGCGGCGGGCTTCTCGCTGTCGGCCTCCTGCAGCTCCGGCGAGAAGATCATCAGGAAGTAACCCTCGCCGTCGCGGTCGTGCCAGTAGGGCACCACCACCAGTTCGCCCTCGCCCTTGACCACCTGGTAGTCGAGGGTGAAGTCCCTGGCAGGCGCGATCTTCTCCGCGGAGTAGTTGACGGTTATGGCATTGTCCCCGGCCTTGACCTCGGCGTCTTTGTAGCCGGGTACCGCGGAGGCCACGATCGTGGGGGTGGAGGCCACGCTGAGCTTGACCTCGATTTTGCCCACCGGGTGGGTCTGGAGAGAATCGGAGACCAGCGGATAGGTGAAGCGGATGCGGCCGTGCTCGCGCTTGAGCACCTGGTAGTAGCTGATCAGCACGCGCTTCTCGCTCTTGGCCTCGATGGGGAAGACGCGCATCTTGAACATGTTCCCGCCGGCCCACTCCAGGAGCGCCGGGTCCCTGCGCTGGACCAGCAGGGCCTCGAAGGTCCGCCGGGCGCGCTGGGTCTCGGCGATCTCACCCTCCATCAGCCGGTCGCCGACGTACATCGCCAGCCGGCTGATGGTCGCCCCCGCGGGCAGCGGGAAGTAGAAGGTACCCTCCAGCCGCTGCTTGGTGTCGTTGTAGAAGACCTGGTCCACTTCGATCAGCGCGATCTGCTCCTTTATAGTCACGTTCACGCTGTGCCTGCGAACCTCCAGGGGCTTGCCCACGCTGCCGTCCCGCAGGCGGGGGACCAGCGCTCCCGAGGTCCAGCTGTCCTTGGCCTTGCTCGCGACCGCCATGGGGCCCGTCTTGACCGTCTCACCGGCCCCGGCCAGCTGCTCGAAGCCGGCCGTGTCGCGGACCAGCACCTCGCCGCTGATCACGACGACAGTCATCATCAATGCGCTTAGAGTTCTTCGATTCACCTCAGTATCTCCTTCATCTGCCTTCGCGTCCGCACCACCTTCGAGTCTCACGGTAAACCTGGTCCCCAGGGCGATGGCTTCGCCCACCGGGGTCTTTACCTTAAACTGGCCCTTGCCCTTCGCCACCTCGCAGGTGACCTCGCCCCTCCGCAACTCGACCAGCGGGCGGTTGCGGTCGGGCCACGACGTGACCTTCACCTTGCTGCCGCCGGCCACCTCTAAAATGCTGCCGTCGACGAGCTTCTCGGCGATGGTCCGGCCGACCGCGGGCTGCAAGTCCCTGACCATCACGCGGCTGGGGCGCGGAGGCGTGGGCTGATTCTTCCCAATGACCTTCCCGTCCCGCGGCTGCCAGTTAACGGCCAGCAGCAGCGCCGCTGCCGCCGCCGCCGCGGCTGCGAAGACGCCGGTCCAGAGCACGCGGCGCGAGCGGCGGGGCTTGACCTCCGCCCCGGCCTTCAGGCGCGCGGCCACCCGGGCGAAGATTTCGCCCTGGGCCTCGGGCCGGGGGTCTTCCGGCCGGGGCGCGCGCTTGAGCAGCTTCTCGATGTTGCGATCCAGGTTGCGTTCCCGTTCGTCGCTCATGACTTTGCCCTCATGGTCTCGAAGTTCATGTTCTCCGCCGCCAGCTTGAAGGCGTCGCGGAAGGCGTTCCTGGCGCGGAAAAGCCGCGCCTCGGCGGCCTTGGGCGTGGCTCCAAGTTGCTCAGCCACCTCCTTGACCTGGCGTTCCTCCATGTAGCGCAGGCGCAGGACCTGCTCGTACTTGGGGGGGAGTTCGGAAAGCACCAGCTCGACCACCTCCGCCATCTCCGTGCGCTCCAGTTCCTGGTCGGGAAGCTCGGTGTGCTCCAAGTCGAAGAGGCGCTTGGTGAACTCCTCGTCGAAGCGACTGAAGACCAGCTCCACCACCGGCTTGCGATTGTTCCTGCGGTAGAAGTCCAGCACGCGGTGCCGGGCAATCCCCAAAAGCCAGGCCCCCGGAGCGCGCCGGGTGTCGAAGTTCTTGATGTCGCGAAATGCCTGGAAGAACACGTCTCCGACGATCTCCTCAGCCTCCGAGTGGTTCCCGTCTACTCGACAGAGCACGTATCTGTAGACTCCCGCGAAGTGCTCGTCGTAGAATTGCCGCATGGCTTCTTCGTCACCCCTCTTGACCGCAGCAACCAGCTCACTCCGCAATTGCCCCCAGTCGGCCTCGTCACTTGTCTGCATTCCTACCCCCTTCTGCGTGGGTTTAGACGGGGATCACGCGCGGAAAGTGCAAAAAAACGGATTTAGTGCGGAGCTCAGCAGTGCGCACAGGTGCGCCACGTCCGCAAGCCATTGCCAATAAGCGGCTTGCGATGGCGAAGCCGGTCAGGAGCAGTACGAGCGCGGCCATGGCTCTCCTACTCGAAGTCGGTGAAAACTCGGGGGAGTTTCTATCCGCCCCGCCGCCTCTTTGCAACGATACTCAGCGGGACGCGCGGGGGAGCTACTCCTTCGCCCCTTCGGAGCGCAGCTGGGCCCCGCAGCCCTTGCAGAACCCCGCGCCGGCATCGTGCCCCGCGCTCCCGCACTGCGGGCACTTCCGGGAGACATCCCCGCTTCTGGTCGCCTCGGCCACCGCCACGGACACGAAGCCGGTGGGCACCACGATCAGGCTGTAGCCCAGGATCATGATGGCCGCGGCGATGCCCTGCCCCAGCCCGGTCTGGGGGTGGATGTCGCCGTAACCCACGGTGGTCAGGGTGACGATCGCCCAGTAGATGCTCCGGGGGATGTTGTCGAAGCCAGGGTTGTCCCGCTCCACGACGTACATCAGCGCCCCGAGCATGGCCACCATGGTCAGGATGAACAGGAGAAAGATCACGATCCGCCGCGCGCTGGCCTTGAGCGCGGTCAGCAGCACCCGCGTCTCCTCGACGTAGTTGGCCAGGCCGAACACCCGGAAGATCCTCAGCAGTCGGAGCACCCGGACCACCATCACCAGGTGGCGGAGGGGCGTGAACAGCGCCGCGTAGGCGGGGGCCACCGCCAGGAAGTCGACCACGCCGAAGAAGCTGAAGGCGTACTTCCTCCGCTTCTCGGCCGAGTAGAGGCGCAGCAGGTACTCAATCGTGAAGAGCACCGTGAAGAACCACTCGGCGGTGCGCAGCTGGGAGCCGTAATCCCGCTCGACCCCCTCCACGGTCTCGAGCATGACCACCAGCACGCTGATCAGGATGCAGACGATCAGCACCACGTCGAACAGCCGACCGGCGCGGGTATCGACGCCGAATATCACCTCGCGGAGTCTCTTTCGGAGGCTCATGTGCCTAGCTCTTCTCCAGATAGGCCCGCTTGATCTTCTCAACGTACCCGTCCTGGGGCTCGGCCCAGTGCTCCTCGCTGAAGACCTCGACCTCGTTCCAGCCGGCGAAGCCGGCCTCCTCCATCCAGCCGCGGATGCCCTTGATGTCGAGGCAGCCCTCGCCCATCAGTCCGCGGTCGGTCAGCAGGTGCCGGGTCTTGACCCGCCAGTCGCAGATGTGAAAGGCGAAAAGCCATCCGTTCTCGCCGGCGACCCTTATCTCGGATTCCAGGTCCGGATCCCACCAGGTGTGGTAAACGTCCACGGCGATGCCCAGGCCGGGATCGCGAAGCTCCTCGCAGACGGCCCGCGCCTCGGCCATGCGGTTGACCGCCGACTTGTCCGCGGCGTACATGGGATGCAGGGGCTCAATGGCCAACTTGACGCCGCAGGCCGCCGCGTGCGGCAGCAGCGCCTCGATGCCCGCGGATATCTGCCGGCGGGCCTCGGCCAGGGGCATGCCCGGCACCGCCCCGCAGACCAGGACAACCAGCGGCGCGCCGACAGCCGCGGCCTCGTCGACGCATTTCCTGTTCTCGTCGATGGCCTGCTGGCCGCCGCCTTCCTCACACGCCGGAAAGAAACCGCCGCGCACCAGGGACACCGGAGCTATTCCCGAGGCGCGAATCATCTCTCCGGCCTTCTCCGCGCCGACGGGCTCGATAACGTTCCGCCAGACGCAGATGCCCCCGATTCCCGCCCGCGCGTAGCCCTCCAGGCACTCGGCCAGGCTCCACGGCTTGTTGGTCATGGTGTGGACCGCCAGCCGGGAGAGGTCCGTGAGCGCGGAGGCGGGCACGGTTCAGACCTCCAGCGCGGGCACGTCCACCCAGGCGCGCCGCTTCCAACTCTCTATCCCGCACTCGGCGAGCTGCACGCCCTTGGCGCCCTCCAGCAGGCTCCACTTGAAGGGCTCGTCCACCACCGCGTGGCGCAGGAAGAGCTCCCACTGGGCTTTGAAGGCGTTGCCGTAGTCCTCCGCGTCGGGGACCTCCTGCCAGTCGGCGAAGTAGTCGATGGGCTGCTCAATGTCCGGGTTCCACACCGGGCGGGGCGTCCCGCTCAGCGGCTGAATCCGGCAGCTGCGCAGCCCGGCCACGGCGCTGCCCTGGGTGCCGTCGACCTGCACGGCCAGGAGGTCGTCGCGGCGCACGCGTACGCACCACGAGGAGTTAAAGTGGCAGACGACTCCGTTATCCAGCTTGAAGGTGCTGTAGACGGAGTCCTCCGCGCTGCACTTGTAGCTCTCGCCCTGCTCGTCGACGCGCTCCTTGATGTGCGTGGCCCCCAGGCAGGAGACCGCGGCGACATGGCCGAAGAGGTTGTCGATCACGTAGCGCCAGTGGCAGAGCATGTCCACGATGATGCCGCCGCCGTCCTCAGTCCGGTAGTTCCAGGAGGGCCGCTGGCAGGGCTTCCCGGGATCCTTGCCGTCGAAGACCCAGTAGCCGAACTCGCCGCGAACGCTGATGATCTCACCGAAGAAGCCGTCGTCCATCAGTCCCCTGAGCTTGAGCAGGCCGGGCAGCCAGAGCTTGTCCTGGACCACCCCGTTCTTGAGTCCCGCGTCGCGGCACAGCGCGTAGAGGCGATAGGCCTCCTCCGTCGCCGTCGCGATGGGCTTCTCGCAATAGATGGCCTTGCCAGCCTTCACGGCCATCTCCACGAAACGGGCGCGCTGCTGGGTTGTCGAGGAGTCGAAGAATATCTCGTTGTGGGGGTCCGCCAGCGCGGCGGCGACGTCGGTCGTCCAGCGCTCCACCCCGAACCGCCCGGCGAGGGCCTTGAGCTTCGCCTCGTTCCGCCCGGTGAGGATGGGGTCGGGCACTATCGTCAAATCGTTTGAGACCTTTACGCCGCCCTGCTTGATGATGGCCACTATCGAGCGGTCCAGGTGCTGATTCGTGCCCATTCGCCCGGTGACGCCGTTGAGTATCACACCGACCTTGCGGACTGACATGCGGTCTCCTCCGGGCCAAGAAGAAGAGCGGCCGGGGCTCACGGCTCCCCGACCACCCCGGTCTCAGTCGCTGTGGGGCCTCTATGGCAGCGGGCAGTTCGCGAAGCCGACCGACTAGCCGGCGGCCAGCTCCTCCATGTAGGCGACAGCTTTGCCGACGGTGTCGTTGGCGCCCGCGCGGTCCTCGTCGATTTCGAGGTCGAACTCCTCCTCCAGCGCGGCGATGAGCTCGACGGACTGGATGGACTCCATGCCCAGGTCGCGGACGAAGTTGGCCTCGTCGGTGACCTTCTCGACGGGGACCTTGAGCAGATCGGCAATCACCTTGCGGGTGCGGTCGGCGGCTTCGGACATCCGGCTTCCTCCTGCTGCGTTAATGGCCTCTGGCCCGAAATCCTAGCAGAGGGTCTCTCTCTGTCAAGTGGGGCACTGGAAATGGCCGCCCGGCGGCCAATCTCCGAAACCCGCCTACTGTCTGAGGCCCGACGCCTCGATAGGCCAGGTGTCCAGCACCTCGTCGCCGGCGACCAGGTGCATCTCCGGGTACAGGTTGCAGGTGGTGCAGCCGTGCCAGGGGATCATCCTCACTTTCTGGCCGACCTCGAACCTGCCGCCAGCGCCACTCACTCGCAAGTGCTCCTCGTTGAGCTTGAACTCGGCGGACCCCTCGTCGAAGCCCACTATCTCCGGAGGCGCCTGCTCCATTCCACATGACTTATGGCCCACGTCGAAGACCGCGCGGTCGCCCCGGGCCGAGAGCACCGTGGCAAGGACAAACAGCGCGTTGTCGAAGTCCTTCCGCACCGTGCGGTAACGCGCGTCCATCAGCGCGTAGGAGCCCACCTGGAGTTCGTCTATCCCCTCGGCGACGCCGGTAACGTCGAAGGTCCCGGTGCCCCCGGCGCTGACGGTCTTCACGTCAATGCCGGCGGCCTCGACCTCGCGGCGGACACCGGTCATCTTCCCGACGGCCTTCCCGGCGACGCGCGCGCGCTCGGCGGCGTCGGCTATGAAGCAAGCGTGGCCCTCGTAGGCCTGGATGCCGGCGAAACGTACGCCGTCGGTCGCGGCCAGCAGCCGGGCCAGTTGAATCACTTCCGCGGCGCCGTCCACTCCGCAGCGGGCCAGGCCCACGTCGAGCTCCACGAGAACGCCGATCTCGACTCCCGCCGCCCGCGCCGCCGCGGCCAGCCCCTCGACCTGGCCGGCATCGTCGACGCAGCACTTGACCTCGGCCCTCCTGTTGAGCCCGGCCAGCCGGCGAAGCTTGTCCGCGCCGAGAATCTGGTTGGCGACCAGCACGTCCCCGATGCCCGCTTCAACAAGAACTTCCGCCTCGGAGACGATGGCGCAGGTGATCCCCGCACAGTTGCCGGCATCGAGCTGCAGCTTGGCGATCCGCGTCGTCTTGTGGGTCTTGAAGTGCGGCCGGACGTTGGCCGCGCGGCCCTCGAAGAAACCGGCCATGCGCCTGATGTTCCGCTCCATGACCGCGCGCTCGACGAGCAGGCAGGGGGTCTCCATCTCGTTGACGTTCATGCAGTCTTGCCCTGATACCGTTCAGAACACCCGCTGCTAACCGAGCGCAGCGGCGCTCTCCTTGAAGCTCGCGCAGCGCTTCTCCATCTCGGCCAGCTCCGCGTTCATCTGCTCGACGAACTTGTCGGCCTCGAACGTGCCGCGGACCGCCTCGAAGTCCGCGTCGCGCGCGGCCTCGTCCCCGCCGACCCCGAAGCCGATGCGGGACATCTCCGAGAACTCCTTCTCAGCGTCGGAGCGCACCATGCGGAGGGACTTGCCGCGATCCCTCGCCAGTGACTCGGCCGCCCCCGCCAGGGCCGTCCCGTCCATATCACAGGGCTTCGTCCCGAAGCGCTCTTCCCATACCGAGACTACCCAGTTCCACTCGTCGGCCTCGTAGGCCGCGTGACACTCGGCCAGGCGCGCGTTCAGCGAGTCGAGGTCGGCCACATCACCGCCCGCCACGTCGGCCAGCAGCTTTTCGAAGCGCTCCCGGGCGACCAGCAAGCCGGAAACGTCGTCCCACTGGCGGTCGCAGACCCCGCCGGTCTCGGGGACCAGGCGCTCGCGGACCGCGGCCAATCCCTTCTCCAGGGCCGGCTCGGCGCGGTCCAACACCTTACCGGTGAGGTAGGCGTCGATGGCCGTGCGGTAGAACTTTGCGCCGGTCCTGAGCAGCAGGCGCTTGACCCAAGCGCCGCCCACGTTGACCTCCACCACGGACTTGGGCGTCTCTTTCGAGAGGCGCGAGAGCAGCGCCTCGCCGCGGAGCATCCTCTCTACTGTGTAAGGACTGAAAACCGGGAAGCTGATCAGGTCGCGCTTGACGCTGCCCTTCCGGCGATCCCGCGCGGGCCACTTGGCGCCGTCGCGCACCGTGCCCACCGTATACAGATTGAAAGCCGGCGTCGCGTAGCTCCTCGAGCCCCGCGCGTCGACGTAGCTGAAGGGCAAATCGCCCAGGTCGAAGTTGGCCATGTTCTTGCCGATGACCACGGTGAAGGGCCCCAGCCGGCAGGGCCACAGCAGGTAGCTGGAGCTGCCGGTCTTCGAGCCGCGCTCCAGGATGCCCTGGTGCACCGGCCCGAGCTTATACATATGGTTGCTTTGATTAGTGCCGCTGCCCGCGTTGTAGAAGGACATCAGCGCAGCAATCAGCAACGTTGATTTGTGATGGGTCACCGTGTACGGACCCGCGAAGAGCGCCACGCCCTCGCCGTGGAAGGCCTCGCAATTGGCGAAGAACAGGCAGTTCTCCCCGGAGAAGCCCTTGCCCACCTTGCTGGCCTGGCCCACGAAGCAGCGCTCCAGCAGCGCGCCCTCGGTGACGCTGGCGCCCTCGGCGAAAACGAACTCCCGCGCGGTCACCCCGCTGCCCACCACGGCCGGCGCGGCCGCCTCGCTGAGGATGATGCCGTCGGCCAGTTCCGCCGCGCCCTCCACGCGCGCGGCCGGGCCGATGTTCACGTTGCGAATGCTGCCCGCGCCGCGGACCAGCGCGCCGGCGCCCACGCGCCCGCGGTCGGACCTGAACGCCTTCACCCGCGCGTCGACCATCTTCTCCAACGCGCCGATGAGCTTGGGCCGGTCGCGGTACATGGCCAGCATGTAGGCAACCTGGGCACTGAGCTCGGGGTAGAGCCTGACCCCGCGGCCGCCGGCCTCGTTGACGGCCTGGACCTCGGCCCCGCACCCGAAAGTGCTGCCCGCCTGGCACTCCATAACGCCGACGTTCTCGAGCACCGCGCCGGGCTCAACGTCGTAGTTGGCCACGTGCGAGCCAACGTTGCGAACCAGGCAGCCATCGCCCAGCGTCACGTCGTGCAACGCGGCCTCGTAGACCCCGCAGGCCTTCTCGACCGGGCCGGTCCTGACGCTGCCGGTGAGGTTCCCCAGGCGGACCTCGCCGCTCAGCGCGGCCTCGCGCACCCGCGCGGGCTCGAAAGGGTCGGCGACCTGTATCTTGCTCCAGTCCGGCGAGCAGCAGCCCTGGGCCTCGAGCTGCTTCACTTCCGCGTCGGTCAGCGGTCGATAGTCGGCCATGGGCGCGTCCTTCCCTCTTCTCACTTGCCAGCGATAGTCAGCTCGTAGGTGTCCGCGGCGATGGCCTTCTCCTCGTTGGTGGGCACAACCATCAGTCGGACCGCGGAGTCCGCGGCAGCCACGTCGGCCTCGACGCCGCCCACCGCCGCGTCGTTCCTGGCGGGGTCCAGCTTGATCCCCAGGTTGGCCTCCAGGCCCTCGACGGCCCCGGCCCGGACCGGGGCGGCGTTCTCGCCGATGCCCCCGGTGAAGATCACCGCGTCGAGCTTGGGCAGCACCGCGGCGTAGGCACCGATGTACTTGCGGATGCGGTAGGCGAAGATATCCACCGCCAGCTTCGCGCGCCCGTTCCCGTCGCCGACGGCCGCCAGCAACGCGCGCATGTCGTTGGACACTCCGGAGACGCCCAGCAGACCGCTCTGCTTGTTGAGCAGTCTGCTGATCGCCTCGTAGTCCTCGAACTCCTCCTGCTCGGCCAGGTAGTAGATGATCCCCGGGTCGACGTCCCCGCTGCGCGTGCCCATGACCAGGCCCTCCAGCGGGGTCATGCCCATGCTGGTGTCCACCGAGTGGCCTCCCCGGATCGCGGCCATCGAGCAGCCGTTGCCCAGGTGACAGGTTATGGCGTTCAGGTCGTACTTGTGCTTGCCGAGTATCTCGGCGCACCTGCGGGCCACGTAGCGGTGGCTGGTGCCGTGGAAGCCGTAGCGGCGCACCCGGTACTTCTCGTAGACCTCGTAGGGCAACCCGTACAGGTAGGCGTGCTCGGGCAGCGTGGTGTGAAAGGAGGTGTCGAAGCAGGCCACCTGGGGGACGCCGGGCATCAGTTCCTTCGCCCCGCGGATGCCGGTCAGGTTTGGCGGGTTGTGCAGGGGAGCCAGGTCGTAGTACTCCTCGATGGTCTTCTCGACCTCCTCGGTGACGACCACCGAGCCGGTGAAAGCCTCGCCGCCGTGGACCACCCGATGGCCCACGGCCTTGATCTCCGAGAGGTCTTTCAGCGCGGGACTATCCCCGCCCGTCAGGCAGCTCACCAGCACGTTTAGCCCCGCGCGATGGTCGGGGACGGGCAGTTCCTCGCGGCGCTCGCGGCCCCCGCTGAGGCATTTGTACCCGCCGATCTCGTCACCGATGCGCTCGATCAGCCCCTTGGCCAGCACCTCGCCCTGGGGCATGGCATAGAGCTGGTACTTTATCGAAGAACTGCCACAGTTCAGAACCAGGACTTTCTCTGACACCTTACACTACCCCCTGCCCGCGGCTATAGCCGCGACGATGGCTGCCGTCCCCACTATGTCGTCCACGCTTGCTCCCCGCGACAGGTCGCTGCACGGTTTACGAAGTCCCTGGAGGATGGGGCCGTAGGCCGCCGCGCCTCCCAGGTACTGGCTGAGCTTGTAGGAGATGTTCCCGGCGTCGAGGTCCGGGAACACCAACACGTTGGCCTTCCCCGCGACAGGGCTTTCCGGGCATTTCTTCTTCGCCACGCGATCAATGATGGCGCTGTCGACCTGGAGTTCGCCGTCCACGGACAGTTCCGGGGCCCTCTCCCGGACTATGCTCACCGCTTCAATCACCTTGCCTGCGTCCTCATGCTGTCCAGAGCCCTTGGTGGAAAAACTGAGCATGGCCACCAGGGGCTCGATGCCCAGCAGCGCCCGCGCGCTGGTCGCGCTGGAGATGGCGATGTCCGCCAACTCCTCGGCCGTGGGCTGCACCACCACCCCGCAATCAGCATAGACCACGACCTTCCTTCCCTGGCCCAGGAAATGCGGGAAATCCATGAGGAAGAAGCTTGAAGGAATGCCGATGCCCTCGGCCAGACCCACGGTAAGCATGGCCGCGCTGATCACGCTGGCGGTGGCGTTGGCGGCCCCGGCCACCAGGCAATCGGCCTCTCCGGCGGCTAGGGCCGCCCCGCCGAAAACCAGCGCCTTGCGAACCACCCGGTTAGCCACTTTCTCAAAAATATCCGGTCGACCCTGGTGATAAACCCGTGCGTAGCGGGCCAGGCGCTGCTCATCTCTCAGGCCGTAAACGTCCACGCCTTCGGCGGGGCTCTCCGCAGCTATCAGAATCGGCCGCGCCCAGCCCTCGGCGGCGATCCTGGCCGCCGCCTCGCGAATCCGTTCGTCTTCGCCTTCCGGGAAAATCACCCTCGGCTGCGCCCGCCGGGACTTCTCCTTGAATCCGCCTATGAGGTCGACCATGAGGTGCTCCAGGAAGAGGCCCCGGATCGAACCGGTGGCCCGTGTGCCCCCTCGCTTGCCGGCAGTCGCGCTACTTCAGCTGCGACTCCGGATCGGCGTTGTACTGCTCGATGTCCTTGAAGTAGTTGACCGTGCCGACCTTAAGCTCCACCGTGGCGGCATCGTCGCAGACGATCAGCCCGTGCTGGTGAAGCTGCAGCGCCGACACCGTCCACATGTGGTTGACGCCCTGCTCCACGCAGTGGTGCAGCGCCCGGGCCTTGTTGTGCCCGGTGACCAGGATGACCACGCGGTGAGAGTCGATCACCGTGCCCACGCCGACGGTCAGTGCGGTGGAGGGAACTTTGTCGGGGTCGTCGCCGAAGAAGCGGCTGTTGGCGATCTTGGTGTCGGTGGTCAGGGTCTTGACCCGCGTGCGCGAGGTGAGCGAGCTGGCCGGCTCGTTGAAGGCGATGTGCCCGTCCGGCCCGATGCCCCCGAGGAAGAGGCGCACCCCGCCGTAGCTCTCGATCTTCTCCTCGTAGCGGGCGCACTCGGCCTCGAGATCCTCGGCCATGCCGTTCAGGATGTTGACGTTCTCCTTCCTGATGTCCACGTGGTCGAAAAGGTTCTTCCACATGAAGGAGTGGTAGCTCTCGGGATGGTCCGGGGACAGACCCACGTACTCGTCCATGTTGAAGGTCACCACGTTCTCAAAGGAGACCTTGCCGGCCTTCTTCAGCTTGATCAGGTTATTGTAGGTGGCTATCGGCGTCGAGCCGGTGGGCAGGCCGAGCACGAAGGGCCTCTCGGCGGTGGGGCCGAACGTCCTGATCCTCATGGCGATGTACGCCGCGGTCCACTGTCCCACACGCTCGGCGGTCGGTTGGATGATTACGCGCACCGTGTTCCTCCTGTCTTCTTGTGTCTGCAAACCTCTTCTCAACGGTGAGAAGTCAAGGCTGTCGACCATACGATATCCGCATCCATGAACGCCGTCAAGTTGGCCCGCTTCCGGAAACACATGACAGCATCAGAACGGCTCGCTGCGCGCAACTTGACAGTGCCCCGAAAGGCTGCTAATAAGGTCTATTATCCACCGATGGCAGGAGACCCCGATGCCCCTGATCGACATCCTGAAACCCGATGCCCCGGTCGCGCCGCCGGACGACCCGGCGCGCGCCGCCGAGGAGCTCAACGCCCTGACCGGCTCGCAGGTCTACGCCGACTCAATAACCGTCTCCGGCCCGACGGCCTACTTCATGTCCCGCCGGGGGACCGAAAAGCTGGTCGGCGCGGTCTTTGCGGGCGACGACCCCGGAGCAGCCGGGGCCCTGGACGGAGAGTCCGGAAGCTCGGAGAAACTGGGCTTCCGCCTGGCGCCCGCGGACATCGAGTCCGCCGGCCTCCTCCGCGAGAACCTGCCCTTCCTGAAGCCCTCCCTGGTGGGTCTGGCCACCAGCCTGGGGCTCGGCGACCGCCTGGGCATCGCCACTCCGGGCCACGCCCTGGCGATCAGGGGCACGGGGCTGGCGCCCTACTTCTGCCAGCAGTCCATCCGGGAGATGACCCGCACCGCGCGCACCCCGCGCCAGGTGCAGGCCACCGCGTCCCTGGGCGCCATGGAGGCCGGCTGGCGGGGTGGCTTCGGCTCCGACGCCGACCACCTCAAGACCGCGGCGGACATCGACTACTGCCTGGACGCCGGGTTCACCATGTTCACCTTCGACCCCGGCGATCACGTCGACGACCAGGCCGACGGCCTCTCCGGCTCAGCGCTGGCCGAGCGCTTCGAGAGGCTGCCCTGGGCGCGGCTGGAAATCTCGTCCGCCGACTGCCGCAAGCTCTACGCCGACCGGTCCGCGGCCCTCAAGGGCGGGGCAACCATCGAGATTTCCGAGGAGGCCGCGCTGCGCGCCGCGGTCAAATACGGCAAGGCCATCGCCCACGTCCTGGAGCTCTACCGCTACCTCCGCGCAAAGACCGCGACGGGACGTTTCGAGGTGGAGGTCTCCGTCGACGAGACCAACTCGCCGACTACCGTTGCGGAGCACTACTACGTGGCCGCGGAACTGGGGCGGCTGGGCGTCGAGTGGGTCAGCCTCGCGCCGCGTTTTGTGGGCCGCTTCGAGAAGGGCGTGGACTACATCGGCGACCTCGACGAACTCAGGAGCGCCCTGGAGGGCCACGCCGCGGTGGCTCGCACGCTGGGCCCCTACAAGCTGAGCATCCACTCGGGCTCGGACAAGTTCAGCGTATACCCTTTGGCCGCCGAGGCCGCCGGGGGACTGGTGCACGTCAAGACCGCGGGCACCAGCTACCTGGAGGCCCTCAGGACGCTGGCCGCCGGCGCAGACCGTGAGCTCTTCCGGGAGATACTCGGCTTCTCCATCGGCAGGTACGAGGACGACAAGCAGACCTACCACGTCTCAGCGGACGTGAGCAAGACCCTCAGGCCCCAGGCGCTGAGCGACGACGAGTTGGCCCCCGCGCTCGACCAGTTCGACACCCGCCAGGCCCTGCACGTCACCTACGGCTCGGTGCTGGGCGAGAAGGACGAGCACGGCGAACCGCGTTTCAAGAACCGGCTGATGGCCGCCCTGGCCGAGAACGAGGGCCTCCATTACGAGATCCTCGCCAAACACCTGGGCCGTCACGCGGCGCCGTTCGCCAGGAAATAGGATACGGGGAACCGAGTCGTGCCAGACAGGATCGTTCTCAATTTCGACGAGTACCTGGACCGCGTCCGCGCCTGCTGGCTGGGCAAGAGCATCGGCGGGACGCTGGGCGGTCCCCACGAGTGCAAGACCCATGTGCTGGACCTGGACTTCTACCGCCCGGTGCCCACCGAGCCCCAGCCCAACGACGACCTCGATTTGCAGCTGGTCTGGCTGGTCATGCTGGAGGAAACCGGCCTGCCCCCGCGCCTGGGGCACTTCGCCGACTGGTGGCTGAAGCGCCTGTCCAGCTATCCGTGGAACGAGTACGGCTTCTGCACGCGAAACCTCAACAGAGGGCTGCGCCCCCCCGTCTCCGGCTGCTTCGAGAACTACTATGTCGACGAGATGGGCTCGCCGATTCGCAGCGAGATATGGTCCTGCCTGGCGCCGGGCGATCCCGACCTGGCCGCCTCCATGGCCTGGATGGACTCGGCCCTGGACCACGCCGGCGGCGAGGGCACCTGGGGCGAGATGTTCTGGGCCGCCGTGGGCAGCGCGGCCTTCGTCGAGCGCGACCCCCGCAAGTTGCTGCGCATCGGTCTGGGCATGATCCCGGTGCACTCGCAGATATCGCGCGCGGTGCGCGAGGCGGTCTGGTGCCGGGACAACGGCGTGTCCTGGGCCGACGCGCGCCAGCGGATCGTGAACGGGTTCATATTCGGCGACGGCTCTCCCTCCCGCGGCGGGCCACGGCCCTGCCACGCGGCGGTCAACCACGGCTTCACCGTGCTGGGCTGGCTCTACGGCGAGGACTTCGGCGACAAGCTCTGCAAGGCGGTCAACTGCTCTTTCGACACCGACTGCACCGGGGCCACTCTGGGAGCGCTGCTGGGCATCCTCGGCGGCACGCAAGCCATCCCCGAGAAATGGCTGGCGCCCGTCGGCCAGAAGATCATTCTCCACAAGTTCACGGAGCTGCCCGAGTCGCCGAAGGACGTAGCCGAGCTTTCCGAGCGCACCGCGGCGCTGGCCCGCCTGGTGCCCGAAAAGATGTCCGCGGATTTCGAGTTCGGAACGACGACCGAATTGCCGACGGACCTGGACTCTGCCCTGGCGCGCAACGACCTGGCCCTGGCCGCCGCGCGCCGCGACCCGCAGTCCGCGGTAGAAGATCGCGGCGACCCCGCCATCACCCTGCACTACAGCGGCGAACCGGTGCTCTATCCCGGCGTTGGGAAGACCGTGGGCGTCTCGTTGGCCCTCGATGGCCAGGAGGCCCCCGGCGAGGTCGAGTTGGCCGTCCCCACGGGCTGGTCGGCCGAGCCCGCCCCCGCCCTCTTCGGACAGACGCGCTTCACCCTGCGCGCCGGGGAGGTCGCGGACCGGAACACGATAAAGGTCACCGCCAGGGCCGGCGGAGCGTCCTCCGAGGCCGAGTTCATCGTGCTCGGTCCCGGCGAGGCCCGCGGTTACCCCGCGGTGGACAACGTGCCCAAGTGCGGGAAATGCGCGGCGTGGGCAGGGGCCTGCGTCTGCAAGGCAGAATGAGACAGGAGCAATAGCATGGCTGATTACCTCAACGAAATGTTCTCGCTGGCCGGCAAACGCGCGGTGGTCACCGGCGGCGGCGGGGTGCTGGGCACCGACATGGCCTCGGCGCTGGCCCGGGCCGGCGCGGACGTAATCCTCTGGGACGTCCGCGAGGACGCGCTGACGGCCGCCGCCGAGCGCATCACGGAGCACGCGGGGCGCGACTGCGTCTCGACGCGCAAAGTGGACCTCATGGACGAGGCGGACATGCTGGCGGCCGTCGAGGCGGCCGGCGACTTCCAGATACTGCTCAACGCCTGCGGAGGCAACCGCGGCAAGGCCGCGCTGGTCGAGCAGGACATGGAGACCTTTCAGTTCGTCATGAAGCTCAACGTTGAGGCCGGCTGCTTCCTGCCCATGAAAGTGGTCGCCAAGCAGTGGATAGACAAGGGCGTCAAGGGCAACATCATCAACATCGCCTCAATGGCCAGCTACGTGCCATTGAGCGGCGTGTGGGCCTACGACGCGGCCAAGGCCGCCGTGAAGAACCTGACCGAGGGCGCCGCCAAGGAACTGGCGCCTCAGGGCATCAGGGTCAACGCCATCGCCCCGGGCTTCTTCATCGGTGAGCAGAACAGGAGACTCCTGACCAACGAGGACGGCTCGCTGACTGAGCGCGGACAGGCAGTCATCGACCATACGCCCTTCGGCAGGTTCGGCGAAGCCAACGAACTGATGGGCGCGGTGCTCTACCTGGCCTCGGACAGCGCAGCCGGCTTCGCGACCGGCATCACCGTCCCGGTGGACGGCGGCTACCTGGTACAGAACATCTAGCGCCCGGCAGCCGCGCGCCCGCGGGAGTTCGCTTCGCGCGAAAATGCGCTTGCGGGAGCCCCCGGCACCGACGAAACTCCGCGCGGGCACGAGCCCCGACCCCCAGTGACCCGGGAGCAATCACCAATGGCCAGGGCGAAAGTCGCGATTCCCTCGTTCGCCAAGCAGGCCGAGCGCATCCTCGGACTGGAAATCGAAACGCGCATCAACAAGCTGGGCGGCTACGGCCCGGCTGGCGAGGTGATTTACGAAGGCCACCCCCAGGGCTGTCCCTCGGTGCTGGTCGACAACTATCAGGAAGCCACCGCGACCTTCACCTCCAACGGCTCGACGGCCTTCACGGTCACGCTCCCCGAGGGCATGGAAGTCCACGTCCTGGCCGGCAGCTTCGACGGGGTCGAGAAGCACGAGATCGGGGTGCCCTCCACCAACGTCTGGCTGGAAGCCTCGGCCGGCAAGAGGCGGCACCTCGCCTCGCTGCTCAACCCCCGCGCCAACATCGACTGCGACCCGGAGGCGGTGCGCATCGTCAAGCTCGGCGACCCGGACCGCTCCATGTGGTACTGCGCATGGTTCCGTCCCGCGAAGGGCCTGGCCTACGTCACGGCGGTCAAGCACTCCATGAGCTGCACGCGCCAGGGCCCGGCGGTGCTCCGCCAGGTCTACATAAGGAACATCGGCCGCAAGCGCTTCGGCGGCAAGCTCTGGAACTCCTACAACCTGCACGGCACCCAGCGCTTCGTCTACAACAAAGAGATCTGGTACGATCGGGGGATCCCCGTCTCCGCCGGAGAGATGGTGGTGGCCGCCACCGTGCCCTACAGCGAGATCGTCCAGGTCAAGCGCGTCTCCGGCCGCCCCCGGGGCATGAAGGCCATCGAGTCCACCTGCGACTACACCGACTTCGTGGGCGACTCGGCGGCGCTGTCGCTGATGCCCGAGGCGGTGCGCCGCGGCCGTCTGCTGGCCGTCGGCGCCGGCCGGATGATGAACCGCTTCGCCACCGCGACCATCGCCGCGGACCGCTACGACCTGAAACTGGCCTCCGGAAAGAGCGCGGTCCTCGAACAGGAACTCCTCTACGTCACCGACCCGAAAGTGATCCGCCGCTTCCGCCGGATTGCGGACTGCTCCACCCCCACCTACAAGGCCATAGCCGGGGCCTTCCTGAAGGCCGCGCGCGAGGTAGTGCGCAGCACTCCCGGCGTGAAGCAGGCCGTCGCCGCCCGGCTGGCCCCCAGCGGGAAGGAACCCTGGCCCCGCTTCGAATTCGCCCTGCCCGAGCAGCGCGCTCTCTCGGAGTACGCCAAGAGCGTCTGGACCGGCGTCCAGGAGCTCTACGAGACCTGCCGCGCGCACGGCGCGGTGCTCGCCGAGGGCATCGAGCTGGGCACCCGTGACCGCGCCCAGGACATGTGGCCCAAGATGAAGGAATATCCCGGCCGGGTCCGCGCGGACCTGGTCCACGCGCTGGGCTTCATGTACGTGACCCAGGAGCTGCCCCTGCACCTCTCCCGGCCGCTGAAGCTGATACAGAAGCTCCACGGCATGTTCCCCCGGCAGTACCCCAGCCGCTGGGACAATCGCAGCCAGGAGGTCATGAACGACAACCGGCCCTACGCCGACAGCCCCCTGTGGCTGATAAACTCGCTGAACATGTACATGCGCGAGACCGGCGACACCAGCATCCTCGGCGAGCGCGTCAAGACCGTGCAGCTGACCAGGCCGCACGACCCGGAGAACTCCGGCATTATCGGCTGCGACCTGGAGTACAGCGTGGCCGAGGTGGTCTTCGAGATATTCGCCTCCTTCGCCCGGATGGTGCGGGACACCCCCTACGGCATGGCCCAGATCCTATACGGGGACTGGTGCGACCCCATCGACATGTTCGGCACCTCGGTGGTCGGCGACGCGCGCACGCGCGGCAAGGGCCGCGGCGTGCAGACCCGGCTCTCCGCGCACCTCTTCGAGTGCCTGGTCGATACCGTTGACGTGCTCGAGGCCCCCGGCGTCGCCGAGAAGCTGGAGGCCATGCACCTGGCGGCGCACATCAGGGGCCTCAAGAACTTCGCGGGCCGTCTGCGCGGCAACGTCATCAAGTGGGCCTGGGAGGACGGCCCGAACCCCGGATTCATCGACTGTATCCACGAACTGCGCAAGAACGGCTCGCGGCCGAACTACAAGAAGGGGCAGACCGGCTACACCCTGGGCTCCATGAAGGGCCGCGACTTCGACGGCATCAACCGCCGGCAGCTGACCAGCCAGGCCTACGGCCTCAAGATGCTGATCACCAACCGCCCCTGGCTCAAGAAGGTCCGCGGCGCGAATAAAATGACAGACGCCCTCCTGGCCAGCGTCGACCGCCTGCACTTCGACGAGGTCCTCGGGCTGGTGATGTTCTCGGCGGCGGTGGCCAACGACCAGCGCGCCGTGGACCTGGTCGGGCGCATCGGCGTCTTCCCGGCGGGCTGCGGCGAGAACGGCGAGTACCACCACGGCCAGGTGATGATGCACCGCAACCGCCTGCTGGTCCCCGGGCAGGCCGAGAAGGTCTGGGAGCAGTTCCCCAAGGTGATGAGCGCCATGCGCGGCGAGGGTCTGGCCGGGCCGTTCGAGTCGCCGACCAACTGCTACGTCTCCGACCGCACCGACCCGCACTTCGCCAAGGGCATGTACTTCGGCCTGTCCGGCTCAGTCGACTGGATCATCGAGATATTCGGGAGCATCGCCGGGCTGGAGCTGGCCCTCCACGACCGGGGCAAGCCCGACCTGCGCGTCGAGCCGCGCCTGCCGACCGCGGCGGGTCGAGCGCTCTCCCTCAAGCGGGTCATCCACTGCGCGCCGCGCCCCGGCCAGTACCGGCAGGTCCCTCTTCACGTGGAGGTGCGCACCAGCGGGACCGGACCATGCGTCGTCGAGACCCTGGTAAAGCTCAACGGCAAGCGCGTCCCGACCGCCGAGGTGCGCGACCTCCGCAAGTTCAAGCGCGTCAAGCTCGAGATAACCCAGGTCCGCGGCAGCTAAGCGTCCCGGACGACAGCGCCCTCTCCGGCGCCGGCGTCATTCACGCCTTACATCACATCCTTTCCTTGTGGGTCATCCCCTTTCACGCCTGGTGCCGCTCCGAGCGGCAACCGCCTTTTGTCACGAGCTGAGTCCCTGAACGCCAGCGGCTTGCGCCCGCCGAAAAAAAGTTTCTTTCTCACCACCAAGACACCAAGGCACTAAGAAATGCCCGGATCGCGGCGGGCGTCGGGGGCAAAGCTGACGTGCTCGTTCGCGGACATAGTCAATCCCTTGGTGTCTTTGTGTCTTGGTGGTTGAATGGTTCCTCCGCGTCCTCGGTGGTGAAACCGTCCCCGTTGCCCCCGTACTCCTCATCGTCGAAGTTGGGTACTGCCGCGCGCCGGCAGGCGGCCAGGGTGCGTGAGGCTTCCCTGATCTGGGTGAAGGCCTCCGAGTGGCGGCGGGACTTGTCCTGCTTCTCCGCGAAGATCTCGTTGCGCTCGGACAGGACGGCGTTCTTCTTGCGGCCGCGGTCGTCGGCCATGAGCGTCTGCGCGGCGCGCAGGGCCACGCGCTCGTCTTTGCTGCCAGCGAGTTTCAGCAGTACAGCGCGGGCCTTGGCGGCGGCCTCCATCGACGCCCGGTACTGGGCCTCCTCGAACAGCGACCAGTAGACCCGTCCGCTCTTGCGGACCAGCTTCCGCAGCCGCTCCCCGTCGGTGTTAAGCTCGGACGCCAACTGCGCCCAGGTCTTGCCCTGAGCCCGCAGCATGGCGGCCTCCTCCAGCAGTTCCAACTCCTTCTCGGTGAGTTCCTTCTTGGTGCTCATAGCTCTCCCCTTTCAATAGGCTCCCAAACGATACCAGACCTATCTTATTATACACCGAAGACCCCCGAATGTCAAGCAGATAATACAGAATAATGCTGACAAAATGCAAGTAGCTGTATAAGCGGCGGTTAAGGGCGCGCAAAGGCCCGTTTTTGACTCCGATATACGCTCCTGGCTTCTGACAACCGACAACCGGCCACGCCTCTCCTCCAGACTCCGGACTCCAGACTCCAGACTGAGCGCTCCTTGACTTCCGCCCGTGACGGCGGCATATCGGAATCCCGGAAATCTCAGAAACGGAAGACCGCCTCGCGCGTCTAAGAGAGTGGTGACTTGTGACATACTACAGGCCGATCCTATTGATGTTGCCGGCCCTGCTGCTGACCGGCTGCTCCCCGCAACCGCGGGGAAAGAGCGCTGCTGTTTCACTGGCTGGGCTGAACAAGCCCTCCGTGACCACAGCGAAGGGGCTGCAGATGACGGTGCGAATGACGAAGGCCGAGTTGCTCGTGGGCGAAAAGCTGGAGGTGATCGCGACGTTCACAAACACTTCCGAAAAGGCATTCGCGCTCTTCGATTTGGACTTCAACATCCCGTATTGCCTCAGCTTCACGGACGTGGACTCGGGGCGCACATGGAAGCCAAGCTGCATGCTGCTGTACGACCGTATAGGCGGGGTGTCGGCAGCCTTGAGGCCGGGCGGGTCCTACAGCGCGAAAGGCGCCGTGAAGCTGGGCGATGGTTGGAGTTTCGGCGCGCACGACTTCCTGCCACCCGGCAACTACGAGGCGAGGCTGGCGATGCGACTCGAAGCCCCGGGTAACGCGCGCCACATCGGCGGCCTGCGTGCCGTCATCGGCGGACAAGGTGCCGTCACCGAGTTCTGGAGCGGTGTGATCAGCTCCAAGCCGATCCGCTTCGCCGTCAGGTCCAACAGGAATGGAACCGGCGACCCAGTCAATCAGCGTATGGTCAAGACCTTCCGCAAGCGCATCACGGAGCTTGGCGAGAAACGCTTGGCCTCGAAACGCGGAGACTTCGAAGCGTATCGAATGTTCCACTTTCTTGAGGGGAGAAGCGACCTCTACAGCCTGTTCCAAATCGAAAAACAGGGCGAGCGATACCGCCTCGTCATCCGGCCATGGACGGGCAAGGGCGTCACCCACTCTTTTGACATCACACGGAGGGAATGGAACGAGTTCAAGAAGAGGCTGGGCTACGCCTGCTTCTGGGACGTTCCCGCCGCCGATCACCGCCGTGGTCGGGGCGGGTCCCATATGTGGATGGAGGGCTTCGCCGGCGGCGAGCGTCATCTGGTGTACAGGTGGTCCGGAGGGTCTGTGGCCTATTGGGCCTGCGCCCGTTACCTGGGACGCTTGGTCGGCAGGACGCTGGAGCAAGCCCGGGTTCCTCTCAAGTTGACGATCAAGTCCGAGCGCGCGGAATACGCCTCCTGGAAGGACGTCGTAATCTACGCGCGATTGCACAACAAGGGTAAGAAAGCCGTGACCATGTACACCGGAAATGCGCAGGGGCGCTTCGGCCCGCAGTATGTGTCCTTCCGCCTGTCCCTTTGGAACAGCAGATCGACTCACGCCCTAGGCCACGTCAGAGCGGGCTTCATGGTCAGCGGATGGCTCAAGTCGCACCCGATGTACGTGACGATTCCTGCCGGGGGTACGTCCGACCCCATCCCCCTGAAACTGGCGCATTCGACTGTGGCAACAGGCGCACAGAAGCTGGCACTCAAGCACTATGCATGCTACGCCACCTTCCAGGACTCAAGAACACAAGGGCCGCTTCATCGGAGCAATACAGTCCGCTTTCGCATCAAGTGACCGCGCTGTATCCGCACGTGATGAGAGAATTGGACGCGGGCTAACTCCGGGCCCCGTCGATAAAGGCCTTCACCTTCGCGGGGTCTTTGACTCCCGGGAAGCTTTCCAGGCTGCTGGCCGCGTCGACCAGCCAGAGGTGCGGCCCGGCGGCGCGGACAATCTTCTTCACGTTTCGCGGTGATAGATTGCCGGCTACGCCCACTCGGGGATGCTCGCCGAACGCGGCCCTCGCGCCCCTGAAAGACGCGCTCCGGGCGGTGCCCCGCCACGAGCCGCGAACTTTAGGTTCAAGCAAAAAGGCCCAGGCCTCCGGATAGCGCTTCATGGCCGCGGCAGCGGGCTTTCCCAGCTTCTTGACGACCTTCATGACCTTGAAGCCGCCGGCAGCCACCTGGCCGACGTACTCGGGGCTTTCCTTGCCGTGGAGCTGCACCAGGTCGAACTCGGCTTGGCGACAGGTCTTGAGCAGCCAGCCCAGCGGCGCGTCCTTGAACACGCCGGTCATCAGCGCCCGCTTCCCGCGATAACCCTCGCGGAGCGCGGCCACCAGTTCGGCGGCCAGGTGCGCGGTCACCCTCCGGGGGCTCTTGGCCAGGATGAAGCCCAAGAGGTCCGCGCCGGAGGATAGCGCGAAGCGCCCGTCCTCTTCCGAGGTGACCCCACAGACTTTGACCAGCGGCCGGCTTGCCAGCGCCCTATTCCTCACCAATTACGATAAGCGATTCAATCTTCCGTCCCGCCAGCCGCTCGCGGGGCTTAAGAAAAGCCAGCTCGATCAGGAAGCACAGGCCTACTACTTCACCCCCGGCCTCCTCGACCAGCTTGGCGGAAGCCTCCATGGTCCCGCCGGTGGCGATCAGGTCGTCGACCAGCAGGACTTTCTGCCCGGGCGACACCGCGTCGGCGTGCATCTGGACGGTGTCAGTACCGTATTCCAGCTCGTAGGTGGTCTCCAGAGTTTCGCAGGGCAGCTTGCCGGGCTTGCGCACGGGGATGAAACCGGCGCCCAGCTCCATGGCCACCGCCGGGCCGAAGATGAACCCGCGGGCCTCCGCCGAGGCCACCAGATCGACCTCCGCGTCCTTGAACCTGGCGGCCATCTGCCTCACGGACTCGGCCAGCGCACCGGGATCGGCCAGGAGCGGAGTGATGTCCTTGAAGACGATCCCCTTCTTGGGGAAGTCGGGCACGTCGCGAATGAACCTGGTGAGGTCTTCAGCCATGTCTCGCTTCCTATTTTTTCCTGGCGGGCTTCTTCTTCGCGGGCTTCTTCTTCGACTTGGCCGGAGCTTTCCGTTTCGGCTTGGCCTTGGCGCTCTTGGCGGCGGCGGGCTTGGCGGCGCGCGCTTTCCGGCCCCGGATGAGGGACGCGGGCTTGCGCGTCCCGGGCCCGCGGAACTTCTTGCCGGTTATCAGCGTGAAGAGCTCGCGCAGGCCGTGGGCCTCGATCTGCCGGACGCGCTCGCGGGTGAGCTTCAGTCGCTTGCCGACCTCGTCCAGGGTGTAGATGCGTCCGTCAAGGCCGTGGCGCATGCGCAGGACGATGGCCTCGCGGCCGCCGAGGTGGTCTAGCAGGGCGCTGATCTCCGCGCCGGCGAGCACCGCCTGGGCCTCGCCCTCGGCGGCGCTGTCCTCCAGAAGTTCCACGTAGTTCGGCCCTGCGTTGGTAACCCGCGAGCTGTCCAGCACCAGCAGCGCCTTGCGCACCGCCTTGGCCTGGGCGCTGCGCAGCCGCATGCTCCCGGCGATCTCCTCGGGGCTGGGCTCGCGGCCCAGTTCGGCGCGCAGCTTGACCTCCGCCCGCCGCCACTTGGAGACCAGGTCCTGGACGTGGCCAGGGATGTGTATCTGCCGCCCCTGGGCGCTGATCGCCCGGCGGACGGCCTGGCGGATCCACCAGGCGGCGTAGGTGCTGAAGCGTACCCCGTGCCGGGGGTTAAAGCGCTCCACGGCCCGCAGCAGGCCCAGGTTGCCCTCCTCGATGAGGTCCAGCAGCGAGGTACTGCGGTCCATATAGTTCTTGGCGATGGAGACCACCAGGCGCAGGTTGGCGCGGATCATTTGCTCGCGGGCGCCGAGATCCCCGCGGCGGATTCGCCGGGCCAGCGCGCACTCCTGCTCTGCGGTGAGCAGCGCACTGCGGCCTATCTCCCGCAGGTAAGTCTGTAGGTTCCTGTCGACAGCGATGGCTGCGCCCCCGAGGTCTAAGAGGTAAACCCCACTCCATTGTCGGCGGCGCTAGTTTAGCCCCAGGAAAGACGCGGTCAAGCGCAAGGGTTTTCCGCCAGAATTCTTGACAGTCCCCCGCCGGGCGGTATGCTGGGCTTTAGCAGGCCGTCACGGCGCTCCATTCTTCAACGGCCTGCCAGGAGGCCCGGCTGACCGCCGGGAACTGCCATGGGCTGGATCGGGGACACTTTCAAGGCCCTGCTGGGCTTTGACGACGAGGAGCGCGCCTTTCGGGACACGCTGGCCAGTGCCGAGCGGCACGTGCAGTGGGGCGCCACCGAGCCCGACGAACGCGACCTGGAAGTCGCCCTCAAGCTGCTGTCCGAGTGCCCCGCCGAGAACGCCCCCAATGCGCACTACGTCTACCGCCGCGAGCGCGCCGAGGCCGAGGCCCACACCTGCATGGCCCGACTGGTCGCCGCCGGCCTGCGGATCCACACCCGGAAGATGGAGGAACACTTCGAGTCCGTCGACGAAAGCCGCCGCGCGCTCCTGACCCAGACCGAGTTATTGCGGGTCAAGGTCGCGGAGTTGGAGACCGAAGGCAGCTTGATCTCCGCCCGGGAGGAGCGCCGCCGGCTGGAAGAGATGGAGCGCGAGTCCCGCGACCTCCCTGAACTGGGCACCGAGAGGCAGGCCCGGCGAGCCGGGGTCTTCTCATCCTGCGCGCCCCGGTTCGCGAAGCATCGCGACGGCGCCGCCGGGAGCCTGGCCGCCCTGCGGGCGCTCCAGGGACTGACCGCCGAGGACCGCGAACTCTGCGACAAAATAGTGGCGCATATAGAGAAGAGCCTGAACGAAAGCGAAAAACAGTGGAAGACACTGGCCGCCGACTTCGAGAAGGACGCGAAGAACGCAGCGAAGCCCGCGGGGTAACCCGGTCTGCTAGCAGTCCCCTTCCAACGGCCTGCTATCGCCGTCCGCTCCTGAACCTGCCGATGCGCATTACCCGGGCGATGTTGGCGCCGGCGGATTTCCTGGGCACGATGCCCCCGGCCGCGCTGGTCAACACCGTGGTCAGCCCCGGCCCGTGGCCGGCGCCCACGCAGTCCCCGTGGATAACCACGCCCACCGAGACCGCCCCTTTGCGAAAGATCCGCCCGTAGCTGTGGTCGGCGTCGATGACCGCCACCAGGTCGCCGAGGCGCAGCTTCTCCAGGCCCCACTTCTTCACCGAGGCGGGGTCCGCGCACTGGATGTCGTAGTCGCCGGTCTGGCAGGAGGACGCCCCCAGTCCCGAACCCATCAGCTCCGCGGGTATGGAGAGGGCCACCGGGACCACCAGCTTCTTGGCCTTGCGGGTGACGCCCAGCCTGTCGAGCAGCCCCGGGTCGACGTTCATGACCTTCACGTCGGGAAAGTCGGCCAGCTCCAGGCCCAGGCCGAAGGCCTCTATCTGCACGCTGTCGCCGGCGGCCAGCCTGCGCAGGTCGCGCCCGGCGAAGTCGGCCACGACGTGCTCGATGCCCCCGTGCTTGCCGGTGACGACCCCGCGCGCGCCCTTGGCCGCGCCGGAGAACACCCGCACGCTGTTGCCGATCTGGGCCAGGACGTTGAGCGCGACCACCTGGCCGCCGTCCTTGCGCGGCAGGCCCAGGGAGGCGCCGGGCTCGATGTGGTCGGCGGCCCAGCCCAGCGCCGGGTCGCCCGCGAGCACGTTGTAAACCACCCCGCCCACCGAGGGCAGCACCTTGGCCTCGCCCGTGGGGCTCACCCGGTAGTTGGCGCGCATGGTCGGCGGGTCCACCTTGGCGGAGACGCCCATGCGGACCAGCCTCTTGACGTTGGTGCGGAGCTTCATGTCGGACCTCGCTTTCCAGTCTGCTGACGCTCTGAATCTACATCGCCCGGCGGGGCGCGTCAAGTTGCAGAGGACCGGCGGGACGGCATTTGCTAATGGCCGGTGGCCCGGCATACTGTGGGCCGGAGGGAGAATCGCCCATGCCAGAGCAGCCCGGCACGGCCAGCGAGGTCGGCGTCCTGCGCGAGCTTGCCAGGCGCTACGCGGAAATATGCAGCGACCCCGACCAGCAGCGCCGCCGCAACGACTGGCGCCGGCACAACAGCCTGAAGCGCGTCGACCGCCCCCTGATCTACGTGCGGGCCTTCGCCTGGCGGGAGATGTCCGCCTCCGAGTTGAAATGCGAGAGTCCGCTCTTCAGCCGCGTCGAGAACTTCCTGCGCGAGAGCCTGTTCCGCAGCGCGTTCGATGACGACTTCATCTTCGAGCCGTGGGTCACGGTGGCCGCGAAGCTCGAGCTGCCCGGCGAGGGAATCTGGGGCCCGGAGATCAAATGGACCGCCAACCCCCAGGAGGGCGGCGCGGGCGTGCACGAGGCGCCCATCAAGACGCTCGAAGACCTCGAAAGGCTGACCCCCGCGCATCACCAGGTGGACGAGATCGAAACCGCCCGGCGCTTCGAGGAGGTATCCGCGGCCATCGGGGAGATCATCACCGTCTGTCTCGACCGCGGCCCGCTCTACCGCTGCCCGACCGCCGGCATATCCGGAAGCATAGCCCAGCTCCGCGGCCTCGAACAGGTCATGTGGGACATGTACGACAATCCCGAGTGGCTCCACCGGATGCTGTCAACCATGCGCGACGGCATCCTCCGCAACCAGGCCGAGGCCGAGGAGGCCGGCGACTGGCGGCGGTGCAATCACGAAAACCAGGCCATGTCCTACGCCGAGGAGTTGCCCGACCCGGCGGCGGACGGCGAGCCCGTAAGCCGCAAGCAGCTCTGGGGCCGGATGGCCTCGCAGGAGCTGACCCTGGTGGGGCCGGAACAGTTCGACGAATTCATGCTGCGCTATCAGGAACCTATCATGGAGAAGTTCGGCCTGGTGACCTGGGGATGCTGCGAGCAGATGGTCAACCGCATCCCGCTGCTGAAGCGTGTGCCCAACATAAGGCGCATCGCGGTCACCCCGGTCTCCGACGCGGTCAAGTGCGCGGAGCTCATCGGAGACACCCACGTGGCCAGCTACCGGCCCAGCCCCGCGGACATGGTCAGCTACGGTTGGGACGAGTCCCGCGTCCGAGGCGACCTCACGCGCGACCTGGAAGCCTTCAAGGCCAACGGCTGCTTCGTGGACATCACCCTCAAGGACGTCGAAACCGTCGAGGGCGATCCCCACCGGGTGGGCAAGTGGGTGCGGCTCGCACGGGAGGTCTGCGCGGAGGTCTTCTGAAAGCGGGGCGCCTGGCTACTCTTCCTTCTCACCGGCGCCGAAGTAGTCCTCGTAGGATATCTTTCCGAGGCTCTCCGGGTCGATCTCGGTGCCCATTACCGCTTCGACGGTGAGGTCTGGTTCGGGCTCCGGCTGCGGCGGCGGCTCAGCCTTGGGCGGGGCCGGCGGTTTCGACTTGGGTCGGGGCTTGGCCCCGGGCTTGGCCCCCGCGAAGGCCCCCGCGAAGGCGGCGGTCTTTGACCTGGCCGCGGCGATCTTCTTGGGCTCCTCCACGCGCCGGGCCACCGGCAGCCCCTGCGGCCGGGACTTCGACGGCTTGCCCATACGCAGCCCCAGCGCCTTGCGCAGCATCTCGGGATCGATCTTGCCATCGGCGGCGCCGTCCATCCTGTCGAGGTTGAGCAGCCGCTCCACGAACTCGCTCTCGGTAATGAGGCCCTTCTCGATCAGCAGCCTGACCTGCGTGAGCTGGACCAGGGCCAGGAAACCCACGTCTTCCCGGAGCTTGCGCCGCCCCGCGGAGCTCTTTCCGCTCGTGGTCTTGCGGGTCACCCGCCGGCTGAGCCGGCGCAGGCGCTCCGATTCGTCCGAATCGTTCACGAAGAGGTCAAGGAGGTCCATAGCCGGCTCCTCAAGCCTGGGCGAGGGCCCTACCCTCGCCTCATTGCGCCGTTTAGCCTGCCCCGCGGTCGGGAGTCAGCTAACGACGGAACAGAAACAGAGCCGACCGCCGACCGCTACTTGATCAGCCGGGCCTCGCCCCAGCCGCCGATGTCGCCGAGGTCCGAGCCGTCGGGGCCGAAGTCGACGATCAGCACCAGCACCTTGCCGCCCTTGACATCCACGTCGATCAGGCGCGGCTTGGCCCCCTTGGTGAGGGGGTTCTGGGTGTTGTCGAAGCGCTGCTTACCATCGACCAGCACCTTGAAGGCGGTCTTGCCCCCGGAGGCCACCGAGTCGCAGACGCCGGCCCGGGCCTTGAAGCGCTTGAACCTGCCGTCCAGCCGGTAGGTGAGCTTGGTGAAGGCGGCCACGCCCAGGCCGCGGCGGAACTTCTCCCCGCCGAGCACCAGGGGCTTGCCGAAGACGTCGGCGTCCCGCTTCCACTTCCAGATGAAGGGCAACCCGTCGATGAACGGCTTGTGCTCGGACTTGGCGGGGGTCAGCTCGGAGAGGAAAATCACCTTGCCGTTCTTGACCCGCAGGGCGCTGAGCCCCGAGAGCGAGAGGGACAGCTTCATGCCTCCCAGCGTCCGCCACTGGAGCTTCTCGCCCGCCAGCTTGAGCGGCACGCCCAGGACCCGCCCGCCGCCGGCCAGCTCGGCCACGTAGTAGGTGTCCGCCGGGGCCTTAAAGGGCTTGAGCTCAGCGAACGCCAGCGCCAGGACTTCGTCTAACTTGTATTCCTGCAACGCCAGCACTGAGTTGAACTTGAGCCCTCCCTTGGTCAGCCCCTCGAAGCTGCCCTCCAGCTCGTCGCCGACCAGGATGAGCTTGTCCTTGCGGCGCCCGCGCTGGAGCACCTCCCGAGCGGTCTTCTTGTCCTTTATCCCCGCGGGCGTGAGCAGGCCAACCAGGTCCTTGGTGCTCACCGCGAACTTGCCGGTCCAGGGACCGGAGGCGGTCAGTTTGCCGCCGGGGGCGAGCTCCACCTTGGCGGGTATCACGTCGCCCGCGACGGTGTAAATGCGCGCGCACCCCGAAGCGTCAGGGGCCTTGGCGTCCTGCACCTCCGCGTCCATCAGGTCGGCGAGCTTGAACTCCCGGGCGCCGCCCTCGGTCTGGATGCGCAGCGCCTTGCCGTCCAGGCCGGTCAGCCGCCCCTTCACCGCGGGCCCCTCCGCGGGCCGGACCACCACCACGGCGGCATGGGCCGCCCCGGCAGCAAGGAACAGCGCCAGCCCCGCGACGGCCAGCGATCCGAGGCCGGCTCTCACTTCGCGCCCCCGGCCTTCAGGTGCTTCTCGAGAATGGCCTTGAGCGCCGCCTCCGGCTTGTAGCCCACGATGGTCTCGGCCTTCTTGCCGTCCTTGAAGACTATCAGGGTGGGCAGGCCGCGGACCCCGAACTTCTTCATGAGCGGCTTGTTCTTGTCGGAGTCCACGCCCACGAAGGCGATCTTGCCCTGGTACGCGGCGGAGAGCTTGTTGAGCGTGGGGGTCAGCTTGTGGCACCAGCCGCACCAGTCGGCGTGGAAGTCGACCAGCACCAGCCCCTTGGCGTTGGTGACCATCTTCTCGAAATCGGCGTCCTTGGTGGCGTCCGGGAACGTCTTCTTGGGCTTTCCGGGCGCCTTCTGGACCGCCACCTTGCGCGTGCCGGCCAGGTGCTCATCGATGAACTTCTTGAAGGCGGCCTCGTCCTGGAAGCCGGCCAGCACCTCGAGCTTCTTGCCGTCCTTGTAGACCACCATGCTCGGCGCCTTGCGAAGCTTCAACCCCCTGATGGTCTTGATGTTGGCCCGGGACTCGGCCTCGTACATGGCCACCTTGCCCTTGTACTCCTTGGCCAGCTTGTCAAAGATCGGGGCCTGGCGCGCGCAGTCCCTGCTGCGAACCGTGTAGAAGATCACCAGCACCCAACCCTTGGCTCCCTCGACCTTCTTCTTGAAGTCGCCCTCGCCCTTGAGAGCGGTCGCGTTGGCCCACTTGTGGGCCTTGGGCTTGACCTTGGCCTTGGAACCCGTGGGAACCTTGAAGGCCTTACCGTCCTTCTTCCACCACTCCTCCCACTTGGGCTTGTTCGCGCCGAAGTCCTTCTTGGTGAGCCGCTCCAACGCGCTGCGCGCGCGCTTGCGGACGCGGTAGTCCTTGTCGGCCAACGCGGCGATCAGCCCGGGGACCGCGTCCTTGTGGCGCGAGCGGTCCAGTTGGATGACCGTCGCCCGCCGAACGCGGGCGTCCTTGTCCTGCATGGCCGCGATCAACTCGGAGACGTACTTGCCCTCGCCGTACTTGCCCAGGGCCCGGACCGCGCGGGAGCGGTCCACGGGCTTCTCGCTCTTGAGCAGCACCTTGAAGAACTCGAAGGCCTCCTTGCCGCCCAGGCTGGCCAGCGCGTAGGCCGCGTAATAGCGGACTTCGGGGTCCTTGTCATCCTTGACCGCCTTGGCCAGGGACTCCTTGGCGCCCTCGTCGCCGATCTCGCCCAGGGCGCGGGCCGCTTTCCAGCGGGTATTGGCGCTCTTGTCGCTCAGCGCCCCCCGCAGGGCGACAGCGCCCAGCTTGTCCCTCAAGAGACCGATGGCCACGATGGCCAGACGGCGCTGCTCGGGCTTGCCGGCCTTGACCACCTCGATCAACGCCGGGGTGGCCAGGTCGCCCATGTCCTTGAGCCCCTGCCAGGCCTCCTCACGCTCCACATCGACAGTGCTGGCCCAGCGGCGCAGCAGGCGCTTGACCTTGACCACCGACTCCTTGCTGGCCGTCACTTTCTCCGGCGGGTCGGCCTTGGGAGGCTTCTTCGAGGTCGGCCCCTTCTTGGGCGTATCCCCACTCTTTGCGTCCGGCTTGGTCTTGGGCTTCACCTTGGGCTTGGCGGCCGGCTTGGCTTTGGGCTCGGGACCGGTCTGGTTCGGTCCGCAGCCGGCCAACAGGGCCAGGACGCAGAGCAGTTTGGTCGCGCGGCTGATCAATTTCATCGGTACTCCTCCAGGGGGCTGGTGTTCCCCGGTATCAAGCGCGGATTCTATGCCTTTCTCGGAGGCTTATCAAGGACAACGAAGCATGGAGCATGAGGGGATTAAACACCTGAGCAGGCTGGAGGTACAGCGTTTTTTGGAGTCGTTCCGGTCCCCTAACCCACCCGCTTAGAAGGCTTCCCGATGCGACTCCCGGCCGGCAGCCGGGAAAACCAGCTTGCGGGAGAGACGCCAGCGGTGACAATCCCACCGGCCGGAGAATGGAATGAGCAAACCTGCGCCGGAAGTTGAGCCCATGGAAGCTGAACCAGCGGTCCGCGCTGGCCGGACCGCCGCCGTCATCGGCAGGATACTGCACTACCTGGGCCTCCTCAGCCTCCCGCTGACGCTCGGCGCGGTGCTGGGGTTCTACGCCGCGGACCGCGGCACCCGCTGGCTGCCGGACATGCTGGGCATCGTCCTGGCGGTGCTGGTCTTCGGCCTGCTGGCCATCCCCGCCGGGCGCCTGCTGGAGAAGCGCGCTCTCAAGGAAGCCTCCGGGAAGGCGAAGTTCCGCCGGCGGGTCGTCGCCTGCCTGCTCCTGGCCGCCCTGGCCATCGCCGCGCGCCTGGTGGTGTTCTGGATGGAGCAGCCCAGCCCGCTCACGGAGCTCTCCGGGCCGCAGTTCAATCGGGCCTTCGAGATAGACGCGCAGCGCTATCGCGAGTACGACCGCGGCCTGGAAAGGGCCGTCTCCTTCCTGGAAAAGAAGACCGGCTTTTTCGATGAAGCCAAGCCCGCCGTGCTCACTCCCGACCAGGAGCGCGTCCTGCTCGACACCTGGGCGACAATCCACGACTACGCCTTCTCGCTGGACCAGATTCGCATGTTCTACGAGGACTGGTATCGCTTTCGACCCCTCGCGGGCCGAACGCGACCGACACCTGCGAAGCTTCCTGCTGACCTTCGCCGCCGAGATGGCCCTCTACGAGAAGAGCTCCCGGCTGGTCGCGCTGATCTCCCGCAACAAGAACGCCGTCAAGTTCCTGGACGCCCCGCACCCGGGCCGGCGGCTGGCCGCCGACTCCTTCAGCCGCTTCCGGCAGGAACTCCAGGGACATCGGGACCTCGCCAGGGTGGTGGCCGGCAGGAACTACCTCCTGTGGCTGGAGAAGGGCCTGGGCGCCAGGGACGAGGCGCAAGGGACCGGCTGCGCATGGCTCTGGAAGCGCGTCGAGATACACCTGGCCGCCATCGACGCCCTCTCCGGAACCGGGCTGGCCGCCACCAGCGCGGGCAGTGATCTTCAAGAGCTCAAGCGCACCGTCCGACGCACCTGGTTCCCGGCCCAGAGCGCGGTGGCCGAGTGGATGGGGGACGTCCGCGTCCGCCGCATCGGGGTGTACCTGATCACCGGGGAACAGTTGGAGAAGATGGCCGGGAAGCTCCAGCCCGGGGACGTCATGCTCGGCCGCAAGAACTGGTACCTGAGCAACGTGGGCCTGCCGGGCTTCTGGCCGCACGCCATCCTCTACGTGGGCACGCCCGAGGAGTTCGACGCCTACTTCGACGTTCCCGAGGTCAGGGCTTATGTCAGGAAACTCTCCGGGAAGGACATGACCCTGGGTGATTACATCGAGAGCCGCTTCCCCGCCGCGCACCGCGAGCACCGGCGGGTCGAGGGCGGGCGGCCCCGCCGGGTGATCGAGGCGATCAGCGAGGGCGTGGTGGCCAACACCTTGGAGGCCGCCGCCGGGGACTACCTGGCGGTGCTCCGCCCGCGGCTCGACAAGCTGGCCAAGGCCCAGGCGATGATCGAGGCCTTCGGCCACATGGGCAAGCCCTACGACTTCGACTTCGACTTCGCCACCGACCACGCCCTGGTCTGTACCGAGCTGGTCTGGCGCAGCTACCGGCCGGCCGAGGGCAAGAAGGGCCTGACCTTCCCCCTGGTGGACGTCGCCGGCAGAAAGACGCTCCCCGCCAACGAGATGGCCAAGCTCTTCACGGCCAGGCACGGCAAGGCTGACGCCCAGATGGACTTCGTCTACTTCCTGAAGGGTTTGGAAGAAGAGCGCGAGGCCGTCGTCTCCACCGAGGAGGCCTTCCTGGAGACCCACAAGCTCTCCAAGTGGAGCTTCCGCCTGAAATGAAGCGGAGCCCGTCGGCGCTTCGAGCGCCGGCGGGCCCCGCGTGATTCCCGAAGGTTCGGTTACGACCTGGTGACGCTGCTCACCTTGGCGGCGTCAGCCGCGGCCTTGGCGGCGGCCGCCTTGGCCTTCCTCGCGGCGTGGACCTTGACCGTCTTGGGCAGGGCCCTCAGGGTCGCGGTCAGCACTTGGGTGCTGGGCCCAAAGAGCCGGCCCATCACGTCGCCCTCGGGCGCCAGGAAGACCATCGTGGGGTAAGTAACCGCGCCGTACTTACTGGCGATCTCCAGGTGCTCCTTGAGGGTCTTCCAGTAGGCCTCGCGCAGGGCCTTGACCTCGTCGGCGCTGGCGCCCGGGGCGGCCTTGGGCGGCACGGGACGCAGCACTCGCGCGGTAACCGCGCCGGACTTGCCCAGGGCGTCGCGCAGCTTCCTGGTGTTGAAGACCGTCGGTCCCTTGAGATTCTTCATAGTAAAGACGACCACCAACGGCTTCTTCGATCTCTTGGCGTTCGCCAGCCCGGCTTCCAGGGAGTTCCACTTCATGGGCGGGAGCGGCTTGGAGGGCCTGCGATGCCTGCGAGGCCTGCGATGCTTCACCCGCGTACCCGACCCCGGGTAGACAGGAACCCCCGCCAGTGCGGTCCGGCCCATGCCCAGCAGCATTATCCCTGCCAGAGCCGCGCCGAAAGTAAGCCTCCCCATAGTCTGCTTCATGCCGTTTCTCTCCTCATTTGCTTGGGAGCGGCCCTATCCCCGCATCGCACACTCCGTCCATGTCTACTGGACGGGATGTCTCACGTGTGCATTAGAATGTTTCGGGTGAAACCGGCCCGCGCAGCTCCATTGCCCCAGCAGAGAAGGCCCGCCGGAGACACGGTCTCCGACGGGCCCGGTTTGTTTGGCGTCTGCCGGCCTCCGGTCGTCCAGCCTGACCTCCCGGGGGTAGAAGGGGACAAAAGGAGATCAGCTTTCCGGTTAGGGCCGTTCCACGGCCGCGACCGGCAGCGCCCGGCCGAACCTTACCCGCCAGGCGAGGGGCGAGAGGTTCGGAGCGTGAGGTTCGTGCTTCTCTCTGAGAGTCTCCTCCCTAGGGCAAACCCGGCAGCCGGCCCTTGAGCTTCTTCTTGAGCAGCGCCCGGACCCGGCTGAGCTTCTCTCCCACCGCGGTGACGCTCATTCCCAGCATCTCGGCGATCTCGCGGTAGGAGTAGTTCTCCAGATGCTTGAGTACCACTATCTCCCGGTAGTCCTCCCTCAGTTCGGCCAGCGCCGAGAGGATGGCGTCCTCCATCCCCTCGCCCGGCCGGACCGGCGGCGCGGAGGGTTCGGCACCGCGCTCGGCCAGCTTGTCGAGGTTGACCTCGCTTCGGCGCGCGCGCAGCCAGTCGGCGGCGGTGTGGGTCGCGATGGTCCGCAGCCAGCCGGCGAAGCGGGCCGGTTCGCGCAGCTCGCCGAGCGCCGCGTAGGCCTTGATGAAACACTCCTGGGCGAGGTCCTCGGCGACCTCCCGCCGGCGGACCGACGCGTAGACAGAAGCCATGACCACGCTGCGGTAGCGTTCGACCAGCCGACCATAGGCTTCCCTGTCTCCCCGCCGAGCGGCTTTCACCAGAGCGACCAGCTCGGACCTGTCCGCCGGATCCGCCAAGGAGCCTCTCCGCACGGGTCGAGGCCCGCCATTAAAGGCGATCTCGCCGCGTGAGCTATTAGCCGAAAAACGCATGCTCTACCCCAGAGTCTGACGCCCCGCCCCCCCGAGGCGTGACCGAAAGAATCGCGGGAATGACACCTGTGCGCAGCGAGAAACCGGGCCAAACTGAAGGACTGGAGGCTAAGCCCCAAGAGACAGCTACTTAGAGAGCTCCGACGAGCCGGGTTTCAGGGGTGGTTTGGCGAAAGGAATCAGACGGGATTCCCGAAACGCCCGCCCGGTCCCCTTCGCACTTTCGCTTGCCGGCCTCCCGCCCTGCCGTTATCATGCGCCGCAGGCAGATTCTTCGGAGAGACGCAAATGGCCATAGCCCGCTCGCGAATCAGGCAGAAGCAGAAGCAGAAGCAAAAGGGGGAACAGGCGGCCGCCGCCGAGCGCAAGCCCCGCAACCCCTATGTGGTCCTCGTCATGTTGGTCGCGCTGGTCGGCGTAGTGCTGGTCATCGGGGCCTTCGTTTACTATATGATTGAGCGCCGGAAACGCGCCGAGCAGGTCAAAATCATCCGCGGCATGACACTGCTCGATCAGCTCGACGACATCGCCTGCGATTACTACTACACCGGCAAGGACAAGAAGAACGACGGCCACCTGCCCGATGCGGCCTGGGCGCCCTTCAAGGAGCACGCCAAGGCCGGCGACCTCTTCGACGCGGTCATCACCGTGTCGGAGGGCGCCAAGGACCCCACCGCGGACGCCTGCTTCTACAAGGAAGGCAAGGCCGCCGGAGGAGAAGCCCTCAGGGTCACCATGGGAAGGCCCCGGTACGAGGGTAAGCCCGGTCCTCAACCCAACCCGAAGAGGGCCCAGGTGCAGATAGTCAACGGCAGCGTGGTCATCGGGACCAAGAGCAAGCGCGTCATCTTCTTCCGCCGGCCGATACTCCATCCCCTGCACGGGACCAAGATGTGGTTCGGACAGGCGGTGATCATCCTCTACCGCGACGTGGACAGCCCCGAGCCGGAGAATCTCGAGCCTCCCGAGGTCAAGCCGCTGCCGGAGCCGGAGAAGAAGAAAGATCCGGAGAAGAAGGCCGAGCCCAAGGCGGAGAACGCCAAGAAGGACTAGCCCCGCCAATGTCAGAGGTCGAAGCCAACATCTCTCTCTCCGAGCAAGAGGGCCTGCTCAGCGCCGGGGGCAACCTCAACTGGCGCACCGAAGAGGAGTTCCAGGCCGCCTGCCGCCGACTGCTGGAGTCGGACCGCGAGAAGCTGGTCGTTGACTTCGGCGAGGTCCGGGGCATCTCCAGCGCCAACCTGTCCTTCCTGGTCAACCTCCACCACTGGGCCATTGAGCGCGGCAAGCAGTTGGTCCTGCGTGTGAGCTCCGAGATGGCCAGGCTTTTCGACCGCACCCGCCTCGAAGACCTGGTGGGAATGAAGATCGTGAAGGCGGGACCGGGCGAGGGACGGCCCTCCGCGCCCGAGGGCCCCATGAGAAGCGCAACGGAGGAGTGAAATGGATCTATGGTGGGCGTACTTGCTTCTGGGCCTGGCCGCCGGGATCTCCGGGGCCGCCCTGGGAATAGGCGGCGGGGTGGTAATGGTCCCGGCGCTGGTGGCCCTCTTCAGCTACGACCAGAAGGTGGCCCAGGGCACCAGCATGGGCGCGATAATCGCCATCTCCATCGTTGGGTTCTACCGGTACTGGGCGGAGCCCGACATCAAGATCGACCTCGTGCCCGTGGCCTTCATGTTCGTTGCCGCCGCGGTCGGGGCCTACCTCGGCGTCAAGATCGCCGCCGCTTTGCCCAAGCAGACGCTGCAGAAGATATTCGCTATCGTGCTGGTCGTGGCGGCGGTGCGCCTGTTCTTGAAATCGATGGGGGGGAAGAAGGACACCCCCTCCCCGGCGGTCGCCACCGCGCCCGCCGGAACCGAAACGGGCCCGCCCCAGACATCCGGGGAAGAGAAGCCGGAGTGAAGATACTCCTCGCCGAGCGCGAGATCGAGGTAGAGCCCGGCACCACGCTCTTCGCCCTGCGAGACCGCCTGAAGCCCGACGCCGACGTGGTGATTTTCAACGGCGCGCCGGCGTCCGCGGACCGCGAGCTCGCCGAGGGCGACAGCGCCGTCTTCATCAGGCGCGGCGAGGCCCCCAGCGAGAAGGAACTCGAGGCGCTGATGGCCGCCCGGCACACCCCGGGGGTACACGCACGGGTCAAGCGCGCGACGGTGGGAGTGGCCGGGCTCGGCGGGCTGGGCTCGGCGGCCGCCATTGCCCTCACCCGCCTGGGCGTGGGGCGGCTGGTGCTGGCCGACTTCGACGTGGTCGAGCCTTCCAACCTGAATCGCCAGCAGTACTTCGTCGAGCAGATCGGCAGTCTCAAGGCCGAGGCGCTGCGCGCCAACCTGACGCGGATAAACCCCTACGTCAAGCTGACGACCCACTCAGTGCGCCTGACGCCCGGGAACGTCCCCGAGGTTTTTGGCGACGTCGACGTCCTGGTCGAGGCTTTTGACGCTGCCGATCAGAAAGCCATGCTCATGGAGAGCTTCGCGGCGGCATACCCCGAGAGGCCCCTGGTCATGGCCTCGGGGCTGGCCGGTCACGGGCCCGGCGGGGACATTGGCGTGAGGAAGCTGGGCCGCTGCATCTACGTGGTGGGCGACCTCGAAAGCGCCGCCGAGCCCGGCCGCGGGCTGATGGCCCCGCGCGTGGGGATCGCCGCGCACATGCAAGCCAACCTGGTCCTGCGCCTGCTGCTGGGTGAAGAACCTGGCTAAGATGTACATCGCATGGTCGGGATGATGGCCGTGGGGCTGCCCAAGGGCTTCCTCATCGGCATGGTCGCCGGGACGGTCCTGTACTACGCGTCAGAAAGGTTCAATATCGGGTTCGCCAGGCAAGGCCGAGATGAAAAGGGCCCGCGGGCGAAGGACTAGAACCGTCCGCCGCTGCCGGCAAGCCGCCCTGGCGCAGGTTCCACCGGGAATCGCGTTGTCGCCAGAAAGTAGACTGCCACCAACATGGGCACCATTACGAAGAGCACGGCGCCGGTCCCAAAGAAGACGGCGTCCATGATCAGTGCCGGGTCAGAAGAGTCTTGGCTCGACCCGCCGGTGGTAATGAAACCCACGATGAACACTGGTACGGCCAAGATCGTCAGGGACAACAGGCCGATCATCAGGCGCCGAGCCCAGTTCTTTCGGAGGAAGAGCCCGACTGACGCAACAGTGCCCAGCGGACCAGCCACGAGTGATATGTATCCCCAGCAGCCCAGGAACCGGGTTACGAAGTCCTCGTCCGCGGCTTCGTAGGCGAATCCCATCGCTCTCGCAACGGTGCCTCGACAAATATAAATCAGGCCGGCTAATGTGCTGGACGGAAATATGCTGATGCCAAAAACCCCAACAATGATGCCGACCAAGAGGGCCTTCGGGCGCCTACCCGAGTCGTTGCCGTTGGTCACCTTGCGGCCCACGGTACTGCCGTCACCTCAGTCCTTGAGGGCCGCCGACCAGCTTCTCGTTGTTCTTGTGAAGGAGGCGCAGGTCCGCCTCGGTAAGCTTGAGCTTCTTTAGGTTCTCGCGCAGGGACTTGAGCATCTCGCCCTTGGCGCCCCTGAACGCCGCCGCCCCGGGGCCCTTCCCGCTCATGACCTCCGCCATCTTCTCGACGGTCCGCATCTGCTGGAATACGACGAAGCCCGCCATCAGTTGGCCCTGGGCGGCCGCGTAATCGCCGAAGTCCTTGAAGCCGGTCGCCTTCAGGACGGACAGGGATTTCTCCATGGTCGCCTTGGCGTCTCCCTTGTGCTTGGCCTTGATGGCCGCCAGCTTGCCGGTGGCCTCGATGCAGGCGTCCACCCGCTTCTCGTCGTAAACGCTCTTGCCCGTCGAGAGCGCGTCCTTCACCTCGGCGAAGGTCTTCCCCGGCCAGGAGAAAGCCCCCGCGCCGGGCTTCTTCGGCTGGACCGCGCCGTTGTTCCCGGGCTTCTTCCTGTAATCCTCGTCATCCTTGCCGCATCCCAGAGCGAACAGGGCAACAACCGCCAGCGTGCAGAGCCTTTTCATTCCCGTCTATCCCTCCGACTTGGGCGCGCGGGTCATCAGCCTGATGACCTGCTCCTTGGGATTGCCACCCTCAAGAACACGCCCCACCGCCTCGGCAATGGGCAGCTCGACGTCGTGCCTGGCGGCCAGCTCGACTATCGCCCCGGTCGTCGCCACACCCTCGGCGACGGTCTCCGTTGACTTGAGAATCTCCGCGAGCTTCTCGCCGCGGCCCAGGCGCTCGCCCACCGCGCGGTTGCGGCTGTGCTTCGACGCACAGGTAACCACCAGGTCCCCCAACCCGGAAAGCCCCCCGAAGGTCTCCGGGCGCCCTCCGAGCGCGGTCCCCAGGCGGGCGAGTTCGACTATTCCCCTGGTGATCAGCGCCGCCTTGGCGTTGTCGCCCAACTCCAGGCCGTCCGCGCAGCCCGCGGCCAGGGCGATCACGTTTTTCAGGGCCGCGCCCAACTCGACGCCGACCACGTCGGTGCTGGTGTAGATTCGCAGCATCGGGCCCATCAGCAGCTTCTGGACCTTCGCGGCGGCGCTCTCGCGCGCCGAGGCGGCCACCACCGAGGCGGGCAGCCCGCGGGCCACCTCCTCGGCGTGGCTGGGACCGCTCAGCACCGCGATGCGGTGATCCGGCGCCACCGCGTCGAGTACCTGGCTGGGCCGCAGCAGACTTCCGCGCTCCAGACCCTTGGAGGCCGAGACCAGCAGGCAGTCGGCGGGAAGGTAAGGCGCGACCCGGAGCAGCGTCTCGCGGATGAACTGCGTGGGGACCGCGCAGACGGCCGCCTCGACGTCGGCCAGGGCGAGCGCCGCATCGGCGGTTATCTCGACCTCTCCGGGAACTCTCACGCCGGGCAGGAACTTGGTGTTCTCGCGCTTCTCGGCGAACTCGGCGGCGTAGTCCGGGAAGGCGCTCCACAGCGCTACTTCGTGTCCGGCGCGCAGCGCCGAGAGCGCCAGCGCGGTGCCCCATCCCCCGTCGCCGAGAACGGCTATCCTGCTCATTCGGCCTTCCCCGCTTCGGGCTCCGGCGCGGGCCGCTTCCGGCCCAGCTTGGGCTCCTGCCCCCTGGCCAGACGTACGATGTTCGAGCGGTGCCGGGCGATGATCGCCAGGGCCAGCACCGCAGCCAGTCCCCAGACCGGCCAGTCCTCGGCCAGCCGAGCGCGGCGCCAGGAGAGCGCGACGCACAGCCCGGCCACGCCCAGCGCCCCGAACATCGAGGCTATCGACACAAAGCGGGTCAGGAGCAGCGAGACTCCCCACAAGGCCACACCCCCGGCCAGCGGTATCGGCGCCAGGGCGGCCAACGCACCCGCTCCGGTGGCCACTCCCTTGCCACCCTTGAAGCCCAGGAACACCGGCCAGACGTGCCCGGCGAAAGCGCTCACCGCGTAGAGCGGCCCCAGCCCGGAGCGCAGCAGGCTCCCGTCCGGCGCCGAGCCAAGCCCCAGCACCAGCCAGGCCAGGGGCCCGGCGGCGGCGTATCCCTTGCCCGCGTCCAGCAGCAGGACGCCGACGCCCCACAGCCTGCCGCAGGCCCGGCCAACATTAGTAGCCCCGATGTTGCCGCTGCCCACCTCGCGGATGTCCACGCCCTTGGTCCGCGCCACCATGTAGCCGAAGGGCAGCGAGCCCAGCAGGTAGGCCGCCAGGCCCCCTCCCGCGGCCATGAGCAGCGCACCGGTCGCCGGCATCAGCTCTCCGTGGGATCGGGCTCGCCGCGAAGCGCGGCGGCCAGGCGGGGGACCAGTCTGGCCAGCGAGAAGACCTCGAAGGCCCGCTCGCGGTTGTGGGTCACCAGGCGCGAGGGCCGCACCAGGGCCTCAAGCATACGCTCCACCGCCCAGCGGTTCTCGGTCAGGAAATGCCCCAGACGCGAGCCGGCGTCCAGCCCCAGGACCATCTCCAGGCGCCAGCGCATGCCGTCCTCGTTGAACTCGTTGGTCACCGGCGCGAAGATCGAGGGCTCGGGCTCCGCCAGGTGCGGGAAATCGCAGTCGGCCACCGAGAGCCGCCGGTAGAAATGGTCCATGCGCATCCCGGCGAGCACGAAGTCGTCCATCACCGGCACCCGTCGGCCGATGGCCACCTTGCCGGCGCACCACGGCTCCAGGAAACCGAAGCCGAAGCCCTCCAGCACCGAGGTGCTCACCGCCGCCGCGCCGGCGGCGTAGAGCTCGGCGACCCCGAAGCACTCCGCCGACTCCCCGCCCTTCTTCAGGCGGCAGACCGGCCCGACCAGCTCCTCCAGGCCCAGGCGGGCCTCGAAGTCGTTCTTCTCGATGAACTCGCCGAGGATATCCACGTAACGGCTGAACTTGCTTTCCTCGGGGTGGATGGCCACCAGCAGGCGGAAGGGACCCTCGGGCTGCAGCGCGTGGGGGATGCCGCCCTGGCCGCTGGCCAACAGGTTAAGCAATCGGGTAAGCAGCAGCGCCTCGCTGATGTTCTTGCGGGGCACGGCGCGCACCGGGTAAATGAGCAGCTGTTCGCCGGGCTTGACCCAGCCGAGCTTCTCCATCTCCGAGCGTAGCGGGCCGGCCAGCTTCTCTCCGCCGGCCAGGGACTCGTCAACGGCGTTGGGCAGGTAGCGGATCCGCTGCTGGTCGAGCCCCAGGGCGTAGAGCATGTAGGCGTCGGCGCGGTTGACGGTGAGGTGCAGGGTGTTGGGGTTCCTGGGGAAGAGCAGGTCGTGGGCGGATATCCCGGCCTCGGCGGCGGCGGCCTTTATCGCCGCGAAGTTGGCCGGCCGGCTGAAGGCCAGGTCGTGCACCCGGAAGACGAAGCGGACCTTCTTGAAGGCGTCGGCGGCGAGAATCTGCGCGAGGGCCAGGTTGAGCGCGGGGTGCGCGCCGACCGAGGCGTTCTCCACGATGACCGCCTCGCAGCCGGCCAGCTCGCGGGAGAGGTCCGCGGCCAGCTTCTCGACCAGCTTGCGACGGCTCTCCGGCGCGGTGCCCGTCCAGGTGCCCAGGGCCATCTCCGGCAGGTCCGTGGCGCTGACCCGTCCGGGGGCCAGGGCCAGCCAGTCGGCGGAGAAGGCCCCGGTCCGGCCCACGAAGTGAACCGAAAGCTCCGCGTCGGCGCCGAGCAGCCCCTCGGCGAAGCGACGCATAACCATCTCCACGCCGCTCTGCGCCCCTATAGAGTAGTGCAGCCAGCCGAGCCTCATTGTCAGCCTCCCCGGGGTTTGCCCACTGCAATCATGTAGACGGGCACCTCGTCGACCCCGTCGAGTACCAGGACTTCATTGATCGCCGAATCGCAGAATGCGCCGATGCCGCAGGAGGCCAGCCCCAGCCCCTGGGCGGCCAGCATGATGTTCTCGCCGACGTGCCCGGCGTCCAGGTAGAAGTAACGCCAGGAACGCTCCTCGTAGCGCCACACCGAGCGCTGGGGATGCGCACTCAGCACGAAAATGACCGCGCTGCGGGCCATGAACTTCTGTTCCGCGGAAGCGGCGGCCAGGGCCGTCATGGCCTCGCCGCGCAGCACCGGCTTGAGCAGGTGGCCGTCGGGCTGGTAAACGTAAACCCCGGCCGCCGGCTCCGGACCGGGCAGCACCGCGCAGAGGTCCAGCGCGTAGAGCGCCCCGGCGCTGGGCGCGGCGCGCAGCTGGTGTCCGCCCTTGACGGCGGTGACGCCCTGCGCGGCCCAGCAGAGCGCGCCCAACTCGTCAAGGGACAGGGCCTCGCCGGTGTAGCGGCGCCCGCTGCGCCGGGCGGCCAGCACCTTCCACAGGCCGGCGCCGGCGCCGGTCACCTCGGGAAGGCCGACGGGCGCGACGTCCGGCCCGACCGGCTCCAGCACCGGCGAAGAGAAACCCTCCGATGCAGAGTACGACGTTTCCCGCTGGAACTGCTCGCCGATTCCCACGACGGGGAGTATAGACCGCCCGCGAGGGTCAGTCAAGGGGGGACATGCCCCCTCTGTCGAAGCGTCCCTGCTGAAAGGCTACTTGGCGGGCTTGATCACCAGCCGATCGATGCTCATCCCCTTCTCGGCGGCGCTGATCTCGATCTTGACCGGCCCGTCCTTGCTCACGGTGATCTTCACCGCCCGGGTGGGACTGAGCTTGGCCTCTTCCTGGGGGTAGATGCGCTCGTCGGCGCCGGCGGCGGTCAGGTAGAAGGCGTCCTGGCCGGCGTCGGGCGCCAGGGCGTAGACGGTGATCTCGTAGTTGCCCTTCTTGAGATTCACGGTCGTCTTCGCGCTGGCGGTCTCCAGATGAAAGAGAACCGCCTTGCCACCACCGGCCCCGGAGAGGGCCCTGACCTTGGCGTCCTTGAGCGTGAAATTCTCCACCTCCAGGACGATCTGGCCGACGATGGGCTTGGTTGTCTTTGTCGGCTTGGCAGGCTTGGCCGAATTCTCGGCGGTCGGCGCGCAGCCGATGGCCAGCAAAGCGGCGGCGGCGACCAGCAGGCAGGTCAGCGTCTTATTCATAAAGCACCCCCTTCTACGAGGCGGCGCATGGGAACTCACGCGCCAGCGACTTCAGCGCAGTCTAGCGCCGCGCCCCCCCGCCCGCAAGGGGCCGCGGTCTGACCTTGCAGTTGGGGCAGAACTTCCTCAAGTTCGCGCGGCGCGCCTTCCAGACCTCGATGGCACGCACCAGCGTCGCGCCGGCGTTGCCGACCTTCCCGTGGCGCTGGAGCTTCCTGCGGTCGAGGATCGCGTCGATGCCCCCGGGCGCCGGGCAGCGGCCGTCCCGCCAGAGCATGGCCGGCACGCGGCGGACCTCGCCGTCGGCGCCCACCACCCGACCGGCGCCGCCGAACTGGTCGAGGCAGCTCCCGCCCATGGACATCTCGGCCACGTGGCCGGCGGTGCTGGAGCCGTGGCCCACGCCCAGCGAGAGGATGTACCCGCCTCCGTGGATCAGCCGGCCGATGGGCGACTCCCGGTCCCAGATGCCCTTCTCGACGTGGTCCCGGCACCATTCCGCTGCCTTGGCGCCGATAGCCGCGGCCGGGTGGCTGGGGTGCGCGCTGCGCACCGCGTCGGGCCGCCGCCACGCCGCGTCGGGTATGGCCCCGTTCTTGGTGGGCGTGGCCAGGGGATTGTAGACCTCCGCCTCGCCGTGGTTGAACGACGGGAACATCAGCGTGCCGCGCTTGCCGACCGCCGCCAGCAGCGCCTCGACCACCGTCGCGGCGCCGCCGGCCACGTGCCCGACCAGCGACATGGCGCTGTGGACCATCACGTCCATCCCCTGCCGGACGCCCAGGCGCCTGAAGTCGCGCACCAGCCGCGCCCTGGTAATCATCTCCCGCGGCTCGGTGATTTCGACGTAGCCCAGTTCTTCCAGCGCGTCGAAATAGCGGACCACGTTTTCGAGCGGGACATCCCTGCGGCGCTCGGCATTCGCCAGCTCGGCGATCCCGGCGATGCTGCGCTTCCCGTCGGCCCAGTAAACCGCCCAGGAGTGAACGCCCGACCCCAAGAGACGCTCGGCGAGTTCCGGGTGGACGTTCTCCGGGGTGGGCGTCAGGAAGGCCGTTCGCCGGGGGACCCGTCGGGCCTTCCCGCGCGCGGCCGGACGCGGACGCGCCTTGACTTTCCCGGCGGCCTCGGCCAGGCGGCGCTCACAGTCGGCGAAACGCCGCAGCACCTCGCAGCGCTCACCGCCCCACAGCCAGCGCCCCAGGCGCGAGAGGTCCTCGGCGTGCCGCGCGCGAAGGAACTCGACCTCCCCCCGCTTCGGCCCGCGGCCCAGCCCGTGTATCTCGGCGAGGGCCTTCTCGGTCCGCCACTCGGCCAACTCCAGGGCCTCGGGGGTGGCCGCGTTCGCAAGGTAGTAGAGGTAGCCGGCCATGGCCCCGGCGATCGTCGCCAGCCCCCGAGGATGCAGCCGCTTGGCGGTGTCGCCGGAACTGTGATAACCCGGATACTTGCCGGTCCAGATCCATGGACAGGGGAAGCCATAGCGAGGGTCGCCGATCAGCGTGTCCTCCGTGGACATGAACTTCTTGGCGGCAAAGCGATAGCCGGGCCGGCCGGCGCGGAGCGCGGAGCGCAGCACGGCCTCGCCGACGTCATTGGTGAAGCAGGCCGAGGACGGCACTGTCGAGTGCCAGGATATCTCCCCGCCGCATATCTCCGGCCGCAGTCCGACCGAGTCGATGCACACCCCGGCCAGCGGCTTCTGATAGCGCCGCCTGCTGTCGAGATATCCGAAGAACCCGTAGCACTCGTAGGCCCCCACCAGGCGCACAGTCCGCCGCGGGCGGCGCAGCTTGCCCTCGGCAATCAACCCCTCGATGAGGCGCGCGGCCTCGACGCAGACCGCCAGTCCCGAGGCGTTGTCCACCGCGCCGGGCTCCGAGCTGTGGGCGATGGCCCAGACTTCGCTCTGGGGGTCGTCGCGCCCAAGGACCAGCCCGCTGGTTATCTCCTGCTCGCCGTTGTAGTAGCGGACCTCGACGTCCGCGCGAACCTTGATGCTGCCGTGCTTCCCGATCAGCTTGCGGAGCCTTGCCCCCTCCCGCCCGGAGATGGCCAGACCCACCGGGCGCGCGGCAGCCTCGCCGGCCCTGAGCGAACCCCATCCGAACTTGGCCCAGATCACTTCCCGGGGCAAGCCCGCCACCGGCGCGTCGGTGATGATGCCCGCGGCGCCCTTCTCGAACCAGGGCTGCGGCCCGGTGGATGCGGCTCCTCCGCGATAGGGATAGGGATAGGGCAGCAGGCGCGTGAGCACCATCTTGCCGGCGAGCGCGCGCTTGCCCAGGCGGGCAAGCTCCTCCTCCGAGTCGATCACCACCAGCTCGTAGGTGCCCCCGCCCCGCGGGGTGCTTCCGGAGAACTGCGCCACGTGGAAGGGATTGTCCCGGTAGTCGAGCAGCTTGCGGCGCACCGGGCTGACGATGTCCACCCGGGCGCGGACGACGTCCCAGGCTTCCTGCAATATCCACCCGCCGCTGCCCACCGGGCCGCCAGTGGGAATGCTCTCGACCTCCGCGCGGGCGCCCGCGGCACGGAAGGCGCGGGCCAGAGTTCGGCTGGTCTTGCGAAAACCGTCGAAGGAGTTCCAGCGGTCGGTGCTGACTATCCGCCGGACCAGGTCGATCATCCCCCGGCCGGATGCCCGGCGGCAGAGGCGCGGCACCTCCTCGCGGCAGAACTTCCTCAACGACTCGGGTGCGCGGGGCTTGCGGGCGCTCAATGCTGTTCTCCTCCCCAGGTGCACCACTGCAGGACCGGGCTCCGCGATTATAGCCGATGCTCGCACGCAGTGGCAACTCCGGGCACCCCCAAGGTAATACACCCGACTGAGAGAAGCCTTCGTGTTTTCAGCCTATCCCCTTGAGAGGACCTATCTCAGGGGCGCGTAATAGACTGACTACCAGGCACATACGCCGCACGAGGGGCCCGCTCCGGGTGTCGCAACTTGCTGCCCCCCCGGGCCCGGCGGCTATTACTTCCGGAGGGAAGGGAATACCCCTCCCCGGTACCAGGTTGCAGAGGTGAACAAGGGAGATGGGTGAAGTCAGAAGCAGGAGAGCCGGACAATGATTACAGCAGAGATCACCACCAACACCCACAAGCGTCTCGACAAGATTGCGGGGCAGGTGCGTGGCGTCCGCAAGATGATCGATGAGGGGCGCTACTGCATAGACATACTCAACCAGATCGAGGCGGTGCGCTCGGCCCTCGGCGCGGTGAACAAGATCATACTCAGGAATCACATAGAAACCTGCGTGGCCAGCGCCCTGCGGAGCAAGGGGCGGAGTGATCGCAAGCAGAAGATCGATGAGCTCATGAACGTCTACGGGCGGCTCTCCGGAGGCCGGCTGTGAAGCGCCGGGAGATGATTATGAAACGTTCGCTCTTCGCCCTGAGCCTGCTGGCCGCCGCGGCCGCGGGATGCGCGCCCCGGGAAAGCGGACCCGGCTCCGCCCCCCGCGACGTCCCGGCCGCTCCGCGCTCGCGCATAGTCGGCTTCCAGATCGACGAGCCGCCGGACCTCAAGCTAAGTGACAGATCGAGCCTCAACGAGTATCTGGCCTATGCCGCGCTGCGCAACCCCGGACTGAAAGCCGCCTTCTACCGCTGGCAGGCGGCGCTGGCGCGCGGAACGCAAGCCCGGAGCCTTCCTGATCCACAAGTCAGGTTCGGCTACTTCATCCGCCAGGTTGAAACCCGTGTCGGGGCCCAGCGCAGCAAGCTGGGCGTCTCGCAGATGATCCCCTGGCCCGGCAAGCTGGTGCTCGCCGGACAGGTCGCGGAGAAGGCCGCCGCCGCGGCCCGCCAGCGATACGAAGCCGCCAAGCTGCGACTCTTCTATAGAGTGAAGAACGCCTATTACGAGTACTACTATCTGGCGAAGGCCATTGAGGTTACCAAGGCAAACGTTGATCTCGTCAAGTATCTCGAACAGGTCGCACGCACCAAGTACAAGGCCGGCGCCGCCAAGCACCCGGACGTCATCAGGGCGCAGGTGGAGCTCGGCAAGCTCGAGGACCGCTGGAAGTCCCTCCGTGACCTGCGTTCTCCGCTGGTGGCCCAGCTTAATGCGGCGCTGGATCGCCCGGCGGAAGCTGAGCTCCCCTGGCCCAAAGCGCCGCCGCCCAGGGCACGATTGAATGCCAGGGACGCTCAGGTCCTTGCCGAGGTGAAGACCGCCAACCCCGAACTCGCCGCCCTGGACGCCGAAATCGAGCGGGCCGGCAAGGCCGTCAGGCTCGCCCGGCAGAGCTACTTCCCCAACTTCATGGTCGGCGTGGACTACGTCTTCACCGATGACCCCGATGGCCCCATGCCGACCGAGGACCGCGGCAAGGACCCGGTGATGGTCGGCGTGGGCATAACCCTGCCCCTCTGGCTGGGCAAGAAGCGGGCGGCGGTGCGCGAAGCACGGGCGCGGTTGCTGGCCACGGGGTTCTCGCGGCGAAACCGCGAGAACGTGCTGCTGGCCCGCGTCAAGAGAGTGCTCTTCGGGGTGCGAGACGCCGAGCGCAAGATAGATCTTTACGCAGAGGTGCTGATCCCCAAGGCCAAGCAGGCCCTGGGCGCCACGGAGACGGCTTTCAAGGCCGGCAAAGTCGATTTTCTCAACCTGATTGACGCGCAGCGCGTCCTGCTCGAATTCCAGCTCTCTCACGAACGCGCGCTGAGCCGCCACGCCCAGCGGGTCGGAGAGCTGGAGATGCTGGTCGGCAAGGCCGTGCCGCTGAAAAGGCTCCCGGGACCGTCCCGGAAGGCTGAGAAGGCGGACACCGATGTGAAGAAGGAAACCAAGTGACGGGGAGAACGATCATGAAGAAAGCAATCAGTTCAGCACTCGCCGCGGCTGCGGTCGCGCTCCTGCTGGCCGGCTGCGGCGGTGATGAGGACAAGAAGACCGGGAAGAAGGACAAGGACACGGCGGCCAAGGTCGACCTCAGCAAGATCGCCCAGAAGACCTGCCCGGTGATGAAGGGCGGGAAGCTCGACGCCAAGCTGTTCGCGGACCACAAGGGCCGCCGTGTCTATTTTTGCTGCGAGGGCTGCATCGGCGAGTTCAAGAAGGACCCCGAGAAGTACATCAAGATCGTGGACGAGGAGATCGCCAAGGACAAGGCCGGCGGGGACGACCACGCGGGACACAAGCACTAGCAGGCCGTTGGTTGAGGAGGGTGAGGCTATGAACGCGGAGAACGAAGTCCAAGAGAACGGAGAAGCCAGGTTTCCGGTAGCGTGGCTCGTGATCGGAATCGCCGGCGTGGTGCTTCTCGCCCTCCTCACCCTCGGAGTCGGATATGCCATTGGTCGCGCCAGGGGCAAGACGAGTGCCGGGCAAGCGGCCGCCGCGAAGAGAAAGGTCAAGCACTGGACCTGCTCCATGCACCCGCAGATAGAAAGACCCGGGCCCGGTCAGTGTCCTCTCTGCGGAATGGACCTGATTCCCGTCTATGCGGGCGGGGACGAAGACGAGGGCGAGCGGACCCTCTCGATGTCCGAAGCGTCCAGGAAGCTCGCGGAGATTCAATGGACCTCCGTGGAACGCAAGTTCGTCGAAGCCGAGATCAACCTGGTCGGCAAGGTGGACTACGACGAGACCCGGGTCAAGCATATCACTGCCTGGTTTCCCGGCCGCCTGGACAAGCTTTACGTGGACTATACCGGCATCCCGGTGAAGAAGGGCGACCACCTGGTCTCCGTCTACAGCCCGCAACTGCTGGCCGCACAGGAAGAACTCTTGCAGGCCAAGCGTGCCTACAGTGATGCCCGGAAGAGCAAGTCCGAGTTCATGCTGCGCTCCTCAAAGGCCACGCTGGAGGCCACCCGGGAGAAGCTGCGCCTGTGGGGCCTGTCGGAGGAGCAGGTCGCGAGCATCGAGAAATCCGGACGGACGCGCGACCACATGACCGTCTACTCCCCGATGGCGGGCATAGTCATCAAGAAGCATCTCAACCAGGGAGCCTATGTCAAGACTGGCGCCCGCATCTACACCATAGTGGACCTCTCCCGCGTATGGATCAACCTGGACGCCTACGAGTCCGACCTGCAGTGGATCAGATACGGCCAGGACGTGGAGTTCAGGGTCGAGTCCTACCCCGGCGAAACGTTTCGCGGCATGATTACCTTCATCCATCCGGTGCTGAACGCCAGGACGCGCACGGTCAAGTTGCGCGTGGTGGCTGATAACTCCAAGGGCAAGCTCAAGCCCGGCATGTTCGTGCACGCGCGGGTGAAGCCCAGGGTGGCCGCCGGCGGCAAGGTCATGGACCCGCGCCTGGCCGGCAAGTGGATATGCCCGATGCATCCCGAGGTGATCAAGGAAAAGCCCGGCAAGTGCGACGTCTGCGGGATGCCCCTGGTGAAGACCGAGCAGCTTGGCTACGTGGCAGCGAAGAAGACCAACGCGCCGCTGGTCATCCCCGCGAGCGCGCCGCTGTTGACCGGCAAGCGCGCCGTGGTCTACGTGAAGGTGCCAGGTGCCAAGCGCCCGACATTCGAGGGCCGGGAAGTGCTCCTGGGACCCCGCGCGGGCAACTACTACATCGTGCGCAAGGGCCTCGAAGAGAACGAAGAGGTAGTAACCAAGGGCGCCTTCAAGATCGACAGCGCACTGCAGATCGAAGCCAAGCCCAGCATGATGAGCCCGCCGGCCGGCGCTGCGAGCCCCGAGAAGAAAGGCCCCAAGGACCCCGCCGACGTCAAGGCGTTGGGGGCCCCGGCGGAGTTCCGCGCGCAGCTTTCGAAGGTGGTCGCGGCCTACCTGGAACTCCAGAAGGCCCTGGCGGGCGATGACCCCAAGCTTGCCGCGAAAGCCGCCGCTTCTCTGGAGAAGAAACTCACGACCGTGGACATGAAGCTTCTGAAGGGCAAGGCGCACATGGCCTGGATGAAGGACGCGAAGGCCCTGGCGGATACCGCCGGCAAGGTCGCGAAAAGCGGCAAGCTGAAGGAACAGCGGGAAAGTTTCGCCCTTCTCTCCGAGGGGCTGGCCGCGGCGGTGCGCCGTTTCGGGCTCCCCCCGGAAGATTCGCTCTTCCTGCTCAAGTGCCCCATGGCCTTCAATAACCGCGGCGCCTGGTGGCTTCAGGACGTGGAGGAAGTCCGAAATCCTTACTTCGGAGCGGCCATGCTCAAGTGTGGCGAAGTAGTGGCGCCCCTGCGGAAGCCGGGCGGGAAGAAGGCCAAAACGAAGGGGCCTCACCATGGCCACTGAGGAGAGCGGCGCCCCCGACGCCCGGCCCGGCATGATCAACTGGACCATCCGCTTCTGCCTGGAGCAGAAGCTGCTGGTCTTCCTGATGGTGATCATCCTTACAGTCTGGGGCGTCGCCGTTGCGCCCTTCGACTGGGAGATGGGCGCCTTTCCGCGCGACCCCGTCCCGACCGACGCCATTCCCGACATCGGCGAGAACCAGCAGATCGTCTTCACTCGCTGGATGGGCCGCTCGCCCCAGGACGTCGAGGACCAGATCACCTACCCGCTGACGGTTTCTCTCCTGGGCATTCCCAACGTCAAGACGGTGCGCAGTTACTCGATGTTCGGTTTTTCGTCCATCTACGTGATCTTCGATGAGAAGGCCGAGTTCTACTGGTCGCGCTCGCGGGTGCTCGAGAAGCTGGCCAGCCTGCCCGCCGGAACGCTGCCGGCGGGAGTGCAACCGGCGCTGGGGCCGGACGCCACCGCCCTCGGCCAGATCTTCTGGTACACGCTGGAGGGCAAAGACGAAAAGGGGCAGCCCACCGGCGGGTGGGACCTCGACGAGTTGCGCAGCGCTCAGGATTGGCAGGTGCGTTACGCGCTGCTGGGGGTCAAGGGCGTAAGCGAAGTCGCCTCGGTGGGCGGCTTCGTTCGGGAGTACCAGGTCGACATCGATCCGGACGCCATGCGCGCCTACGGCGTTACCCTCGAGCAGATATTCATGGCCGTGCGCATGAGCAACGTCGACGTGGGCGCCCGGACCATCGAGGTCAACCGCGCGGAGTACGTGATCCGCGGCATGGGTTTCATCAAGAAGCCCACGGACATTGAGAACTCGGTGGTGAAGGTCCGCGATAACGTGCCGGTTTACGTCAAGAACGTCGCCAGGGTCTCCATGGGGCCGGCGCTCCGGCGCGGCGCGCTCGACAAGGCCGGCGCCGAGGCGGTCGGCGGCGTGGTGGTGGTGCGCTACGGCGAGAACCCGCTGGCCACCATCAAGCGCGTCAAGCAGAAGATCGAGGAGATAGAGCCCGGTCTGCCCAGGAAGACGCTGCCGGACGGGCGCGTCTCGCAGGTGAAGATAGTCCCCTTCTACGACCGCACCGCGCTCATCAAGGAAACCCTGGGCACCCTGGACCGCTCGCTTACCGAGGAGATTCTTATCACCATCATCGTGGTGCTGGTGATGGTCGTGCACCTCAGGAGCTCGGCGCTGATCTCCGGGCTTCTGCCCCTTGCGGTGCTGATGTGCTTCATCGCCATGAAGCTCGGCAAGGTGGACGCCAACATCGTGGCGCTCTCGGGCATCGCCATCGCCATCGGCACCATCGTGGACATGGGCATCGTGGTCTGCGAGAACATCCTCAAGCACCTCAACGATGCGCACCCCGATAAGAACCGCCTGGAGGTAGTCTACCGGGCGACCGCCGAGGTGGGCAGCGCGGTGGTCACCGCCATCGCCACCACGATAGTCAGCTTCCTGCCGGTCTTCACCATGACCGCCGCGGAGGGCAAGCTCTTCAAGCCGCTGGCCTACACCAAGACCTTCGCGCTGCTGGCCTCGGTAATCATCGCCCTGACCATGCTGCCGGCCTTCGCGCAACTTATCTTCAGCGCCAGGATACCCTCGGGCTGGCCGCGGAAGGTCCTCGACGCGCTGATCGTGGTCGTGGGGGTAGTGGTCGGCGCCTGGCTGGCCTGGTGGGCCGGCCTGGTCCTGGTGCTCATCGGCGCCTACCGCCTGGCCGAACCCTACCTGCCCGAGAAGATAACCCGCTGGAGCAAGGTTGGGGCTACCGCCTTCGCGGTACTGGTCGTGACCGTAATCCTGACCAGGCACTGGCTGCCGCTGGGGCCCGAGAAGGGCATGGCTCTCAACCTGACCTTCGTGGGCCTGGTAACGGCGATTACGCTGGGATTTTTCAAGGGGTTCGAGCGTATCTATGGTCCGCTCCTGCGGTGGTGCCTGAGGCACAAGCTGCTCTTCACCGGGGCCACGCTGGTCGTCGTCCTGATGGGGGGCCTTTCCTGGCTGGGCTTCAGTCGCATATTCGGGTTCGCGCCCGACTTCGTCAAGAAGACCCGCCCTTACGTGATGCTCAGCCACGCGTTCCCGGGCTTGGGCCGGGAATTCATGCCCCCGCTGGACGAGGGGTCCTATCTATACATGCCCACCACCATGCCCCACGCCTCCATCGGCGAAGCGCTGGACACGCTCCGCAAGCAGGACATGGCCATCCGGGCCATCCCCGAGGTGGAGTCGGTGGTCGGCAAGCTGGGTCGCGCGGATACTCCCCTGGACCCCGCGCCCATCTCCATGATCGAGACGATCATCAATTACAAACCGGAATATATCATCGACAAGAAAGACGGACACCGCATCTTCTACAAGTACGACCCGAAGGGCGAGGACGTCTTCCGCAATAAGGGAGGGAAGCCGGTTCTCGGCCCTGACGGCAAACCCATCGAAGTGAAAGGACGCTACGTCCGGAAGGACGGGAAACTGGTGAAGGACCGGGGTGGGCGGCCCTTCCGGCTGTGGCGGCCGCACATCAAGAAGCCCGATCACATCTGGGAGGAGATACTCAAGGCCGCGAGCGTCCCCGGCTCCACCGGCGCCCCGCGCCTCCAGCCCATTTCCGCGCGCATTGTGATGCTCCAGAGCGGGATGCGCGCCCCCATGGGCATCAAGGTCCTGGGCGACAACCTCAAGGTCATGGAGAGAGTGGCCCTGGACATCGAGAAGCTGCTCAAGACCGGCGAGGTCCCTTCGATTCAGACCTCGGCGGTGATCGCCGACCGCATCGTGGGCAAGGCCTACCTGGAACTCGACTGGGACCGCCAGGCCCTGGCCCGTTACGGCGTGCACATCCGCAAGGCCCAGGACGTCGTGGAGATCGCCATCGGCGGCAGGAAGCTGACCACCACCGTGGAGGGCCGCGAGCGCTACCCCGTCCGGGTCAGGTACATGCGCGAGCTGCGCGACACCATCGAGTCGCTTAACAGGATATTGGTCACCGCCATGAACGGGACCCAGATACCCGTCGGCCAGCTTCTTGAAGCCCAGGTGGAAATCAACCTGAACGAAGCGGCGGCGGAAGAGGCCGGCGGCGCGGCCGGGACCGTGGCCAAGGCCATCGGCAAAGCTCTCCTCGCAGCCGGGATAGACGAGGACGACTTCCAGACCAGCCCGGGCATGCCCTTCCCCATCCGTGTGCGCAAGGCCAGCGAGTTCAACGCCCAGGCCGGTAGCCTGAAAGAACTGCGGCTGACCAACTCCGAAGGCGAGAAGGTATCCGCCTTGCAGTTCCTCACGTTCAGCTATCCGCGGGAACCCTGGTACAAGCGCGGCCCGATGGTCATCAAGAGCGAAGACACCAAGCTGGTCGGCTACGTGCTGTTCGACATGAAGCCGGGCAACGCCGAGGTCGACGTGGTCGAGGCCACCCAACGCTACTTGAAGGCCCAGGAGAAACTCTTCGAAACCGCGTACAGAGAAAAGCTTGCCGAACTCCGCGCCAAAGGCGACGACCGCGGGCTGACCCGCGAGGAAAAGGAGCTGCTGCCCGGCCTCGACCGGCGGGGCTGCAACTACGTATTCGCCGGCAACTACGAGAATCAGGTGCGCAGCCAGAAGACGTTGATGGTCGTGCTCCCGCTGGCGCTCTTCGTCATCTTCCTGATCCTCTACTTCCAGTTCAAGAAGATCCCCACCACCTTCCTGGTCTTCTCGGGCATCATGGTGGCCTGGGCGGGCGGGTTTATCCTCATCTGGCTGTACAGCCAGGCGTGGTTCCTGAACTTCAACATCTTCGGCACAGACATGCGCGAGCTCTTCCAGGTGCACACCATCAACCTCAGCGTGGCGGTGTGGGTCGGGTTCCTGGCGCTGTTCGGCATCGCTTCGGACAACGGAGTCATCGTGGCAACCTACCTCGACCAGTCCTTCGAGAAGGCCAGGCCGACCAGTGTCGAGCAGATACATGAAGCCACATTGACCGCCGGCCTGCGGCGCATACGTCCGTGCCTCATGACCACGGCGACCACGGTCCTGGCGCTGATCCCGGTGCTGACCTCCACCGGGCGCGGCTCGGACGTGATGGTGCCCATGGCCATACCCTCCTTCGGGGGAATGCTGGTGGCGGTGCTGACCACCCTGGTAGTGCCGGTGTTCTACTCGGGCGTCGAGGAGTTCAAGCTCTCGCTCAAGTCCGACTAGCGGCCGGGGCGCTTGATTGTCCGACTGCGGCGAGCTATGCTCCCGTTTCCTGAAGGGAGCCCCCATGAGCGACCTGCCCCTGGTGTTCATCATCGGCGACTCCATTTCGATGGGCTATACGCCGCACGTCGAGAAGCAGCTCGCCGGCCGTGCGCGCGTCGCCCGCCATGAGGGCAACGGCGGAGACACGCACAACGTCCTCTCCAACCTGGGCCTCTGGCTGGACGCCCTGGGCGGGAAGCCCGACCTGATTCACGCCAACGCCGGTCTTCACGATCTGCGCTTCTGGACGGAGAAGGGCGAATACCAGGTCCCGCTGGCCAGCTACGCGAAGAACGTGCGCCTCCTGGCCGGAAAGCTCAAGGAGACCGGCGCGCAGGTCGTATGGGCGACGACCACCCCGGTCACCGACGGGGCCCCGAACATGAGCGCGGAGTTTCCCCGCAAGAACGCCGACGTCGAGGCTTACAATGCGACCGCCCTGGAAGCCGTTCGGGAAGCGGGTCTGGCCGTCGACGACCTTCACTTGTTCGTGAAGGAGAGCGGCCCGGAAGGCATGATCACCCCGGACGGGGTGCACTTCACTGAGCCCGGCTACGCCGCGCTGGGCGCCCGCGTCGCCCGGGTCATCGTTGACACGCTCGACGGATAGCCTAGAATCTCCTGCCGCCGTAGACCCGTCTTGAAAGGGAGAACGCACATGGATTGGGGAATGCAGAACCGCCTCTCGCGAATCATCCAGCCGAAGAGCGGGCGCGTCGTCATGTTCGCCGTGGACCACGGCTACTTCCTGGGCCCGACCACCGGCCTGGAGGACTTCAACGCCACGGTCGACCCGCTGCTGCCGTTTGCCGACTGCCTGATGCTCACCCGCGGGATGCTGCGCACCTGCGTGAAACCGGCCGGCGCCCCGCCGATCATGCTGCGCATGTCCGGCGGCAACAGCATCCTCGGTGAACTCTCCGAGGAGGGGCTCACCTGCGCCGTCGAAGACGCCGTTCGCCTGGGCGCCTCGGGCATAACCCTCTCCATCTACGTGGGCGGGCAGGGCCAGCGCGAGACGCTGCTCAACCTCGGCAAGCTCATCGACGAGGGCCAGCGCTACGGGCTGCCGGTCATGGCCGTGACCGCCGTCGGCAAGGAGATGGTCCGCGACGTGCGCTACCTGGGCCTTTGCTGCCGCATCGCCGCGGAGATCGGCTGCCAGATAGTCAAGACCTACTACTGCGAGGACTTCGCCAAGCTGGTCAAGTCCACGCCGGTGCCGGTGGTCATCGCCGGCGGCAAGAAGATACCCGAGCCCGAAGCCCTCCAACTGGCCGCCAACGCCATCCGCGACGGCGCCGCCGGCGTGGACATGGGCCGCAACATCTTCCAGGCCGAGCATCCCGTGGCCATGATCCAGGCGGTGCGCGCCGTGGTCCACGAGGGCGTTTCTCCCCAGCAGGCCCTGGAGCTCTACCGGGACCTCAAGGCCCGCAAGTAAGTGCGCGCCGCGGTCTACTACAGCAACCACGACGTCCGCGTCGAGGAGCGGCCGGTGCCGGAGATCGGCGCCGACGAACTGCTCTTCCGGGTGGAGGCCTGCGGGGTCTGCGGCTCGGACGTCCTGGAGTGGTACCGCATCAAGAAGGCGCCCCTGGTCCTGGGCCACGAGGCCGCCGGCACCGTGGAGACCGTCGGCGCGAACGTGACCCGCTTCGAGCCCGGCGACCGCGTCTTCGTCAGCCACCACGTGCCCTGCAACACCTGCCGCTACTGCCGGGCCGGGCAGCACACCGTCTGCCAGACCCTGCACACCACCAACTTCGACCCCGGCGGCTTCGCCGAACTGGTCCGCGTGCCGGCGCTGAACGTCGACCGCGGGGTCTTCAAGCTGCCCGCGGCGGTCTCCTTCGGGGCGGCCACCTTCATCGAGCCGCTGGCCTGCGTCTTGCGCGGGCAGCGCGCCGCGGGCCTACGGCCCGAACATGCCCTGGCCGTGCTGGGCAGCGGCATCTCCGGACTGCTGCACATCGCCCTGGCCCGCGCCCGGGGGATTGAACACATATTCGCCACGGACATCAGCGAGTACCGCATGGCCAGGGCCCGGGAGCTCGGCGCCGAGGCGGTCTTCGCCGCCACCGACGACGTGCCCGCGCGCATCAGAGAAGCCAACGACGACCGTGGCGCCGACGTGGTCGTCGTATGCGCCGGGGCGCTCTCCGCGCTCCAGCAGGGGCTCGCGTCGGTGGACCGCGGCGGCACGGTGCTCTTCTTCGCGGTGCCCCCGCCCGGCGTGGACCTGCCCATACCCGTCAACGACTTCTGGCGCAACGGGGTCACCCTGCTGCCCAGCTACGCCAACAGCCCCGCTGACGCCGAGGAGGCCATCGAGCTGATCGCCTCCGGCACGGTGGACGTCACCGCGCTCATCACCCACCGGCTGCCGCTGGCCGGGGCCGCCGAGGGCTTCCGGCTGACCGCCGAGGCCGGCGAGAGCCTCAAGGTAGTCATCGAACCGAACCGCTAGGCCCGATCCATATTTCTTTCCGCGCGCGCGTCCGTGCCGCTAGAGCAATTTAAGTATGTGTAACGAATTGCCGATAAAGGAAGTATGCCAGC
>CBDUSI010000006.1:0-68711 GCA_965370045.1 uncultured bacterium
GGTCGGCTCCGGCTGCCCCGCTCCCCCCCCCCCCCCCCCCCCCCCCGGCGGGCGCGGGGGGGGGGGGGCCCCCCCCAAGGCGCCCCCGCAGGGGCTCCCGCTGACAGCGACTCACAGCAGGTCCGCGAACTCCTCGATGGTCATGCCGGCGGCGCGGATCAGGGCCCGGAGCGTCCCGGGGGCGAGTTCGCGATGCTGGGGCACGGACAGGCTGGCGATATGTCCCGGCCGGATCAGAACAACGTGGCTGCCCTTCTGCCGGGCATGGCGCCATCCGGCCCGCCCGAAGGCGCGCACGGCCTTGGCGCCGGAGACCACCGGCAGCCGGGCCATCAGATGGAGACCTCCACCTCCCGTATGGCGACGGTCACCGGCATGCCGTTGGCCGCGCGGGCCTGTATGCAGGCGGCGATGGCCTCCCGGATGTTCTCCAGGGCTTCGTCCTCCGTCCGGCCCTGCGACACGCAGCCCGGAATGGCCGGGCACTCCGCCACCAGCATGCCCGTCTCATCGCGCTCCAGTGTGACGAACAACTTCATGTCCGCACCCTCCCTGTGTCTATCATATATTATACCCCGGGATCAGGCTTTGCGCAAGACTGGGATGATTGTCGGTGACCGCCCGGCGTGCCCCCCGGATTCCCTTGCGGGCGGGCCGTGTTCCCCGTAGAACTGCCGTCCATGAAGAGAAAAGGTGTCCTTTGCATCGCGCTGCTGCTGACCGCCGCGGCGCTGGGGCTCTTCGGGGCTGGGCTGTGGCTGGCCAAGCCCTGGAGCAGCCGGCCGCGGGTCGCGGCATTCAGTGGTGAGGTTCTTCTCGGAGAAAAGCCCGCCGAAATCGGCCGGGTCATCGACGTGGGCGCTGTTTTGCGTGTTAAGGCCGCCGACGGCTCGGTGACTATCACTTATGAAGACGACGGCACGATCCTGACCCTCTCCGGAAAGACCAGGCTCGTCTATCTGGGCCGCTCGAACCGGGCCCGGTGCTTCACGCTGACTCGCGGCGAGGTGCGGGTCAAAGCGCCGGAGGAGAGCGCGGCGCTGCGCATTGAATCCGAACTCGGGACGGTCTCAGCAAAGGGAGCGACCTTTGAACTCTTTGCCGCGCCCATGCCCGTCGGAGCGGCCATTGACACGCCAAGAGTGCTGCGCCTAGTGGTGGGCGCGGGCTGGGCGCGCTTCAGAGTGGCGGGAGAGGGTGGGGCGGCCGAGACGATCCCCGCCGGGGTCGCCGCCAGGATCATGGAGGGGCAATCGCGCGTGCTGCTGGGCAGCCGGCGCGGCTCGGGCGGAAAGCGCCAGGACGGCCTCTTCGCCGTCGAGTGGCAGCGCATGATCGGGCGGGTGCCCCAGTTCGCGAACGCCGAACTCCCCGCCGGGGAAGTACCCCCGGGGGTCTGGGTGCCGCGCCGGCCGGGCCGCAACGGCGCGGTGCCGGGCTCGCGCACGCGGGTGAAGATGCTCTACGTGCCGCTGCTCGGCGGGGTGCTCTCCGCCGATGGCGGAAGCGATGAAGGCAGCTGGTGCTACGACGCCAGGCGCGACAGCTGGAAACGGCAGGACCCGCCGGCCGTTCGTGTGGAAGAAACCGCGGGCCGCAAGCCGCCGAGCCTGCCGAGCGACTGCCGCGCCGCGCCTGTCGCCCACTCGCCCAAGGCCAACGCCTTTCTGCTGTACGGCCGGGTGGGGGAGGGCGCCGAGACCTGGGTTTACCGCAACGCTGAGAAGCGCTGGCGGCGGCTCTCGCCCCGGGCCAACCCTCCGCCGCGCACGCGCCACGCGCTCTATTACGATCCTTCCGCGGACCTGTTCGTGCTCTATGGCGGTGACGCCGGCGGCCGGGCGTATGACGACGTGTGGGTCTTCCGGCTGGCCTCCGGGAAATGGTAGAGGAAAGCGCTACTTCGGCGCGGGCACCTTGAAGCTGAGCGGCGGGCTCTCCGTGCGGCCCAGGTCCAACTCCTTGGCCCACTCGTCGCCGCGCTCCGCGGCGGCCTTGGTGTCGTAGATTACCTGGATCGCGTACTCGCCCGGCGGGAGCTTGCCGTAGAGCTTGCCGAGCGGCACGTTCCAGGAGTGCTCCTGCCCGGCGCGCACGTTAACCATGCGCCCGGCGCCGGCGGCCCCGGCCGGCCCCTTGCGCGCCACTTCCTTTCCGGTGGCGGCGGAGGCCAGCACCACCTCGAAGGGCTCGCCCAGGTTCGCGTCTTCCAGGACGAGGACGGACGCCCGGCCCCGGTTGTTGAAGCCCACGCTGAGCCGGGGACCCTCGGGGCGCTCCAGCCCGGTGATCGTGCAGAACACGTGCAGGTCATCTTTCTCGAAGTAGACCGGGTAGTCGCGGAACCACATGTGCGCCCCGAAGGCCGCCAGCCCGAGGAACAGTACGAGGCAGACTACCGCGGTGAAGCGTCTCTTCATGATGCCTCCAGACCCGGTCAGCCCTTGATGCCCAGGAGCTCGGCGGCGGTGCCCCCCATGATCGCCGCGCGGGTCTTCTCGTCGAGCTCCAGCGCGTCCATCAGCCGGCGGTAGTCGCTCATCACGTCGCCCATCATGTCGATGGAGACGTCGGTGCCGAAGAGAATCTTCTCCCAGGGCCCGCGGCCGCGGCGGTCGCCGTACTGCGCGTTGCCGTGCCACCACAGCAGCCGCCCGAAGAACTCCGGGCTCTTGGCCTTGAGCGAGCTGCCGGTGACGTCGAAGTAGAGGTTCAGGTGCCAGCGGCAGAGCATGGCCGCCTCTTCGTACCAGGGGTTGCCCAGGTGCGCTCCCCAGACCACCAGGTCCGGGAAGCTACGGCAGATGGAGTCCAGCATGATGGGACGCATGCGCGCCGAGTCGGTGTCGCGCCGGCGGTCGTGCTCGCCGACGCCCACCACCCCCAGGTGGAAGAGCACTATCTTGCCCTTCCCCTCGGCGACCTCGTACAACGGGAAGTTGGCGCGGTCGTTGTAGTCGTTCTTGGGGCGGATTACCTTGAAGCCCCTGAAGCCCTCCCCGGCCATGCGCTCGACGTCCGCCGGAGTGTGGGTGCCCAGCTCCAGGTAGCCGAAGGGCACCAGCCGGTCGGGGTGTCTCGCCGCCACGGCCAGGACGTCGTCGTGGGTCGGCCCCACGTCGAGGTCGTGGTTGAAGATGACCACCTTGTCGATGCCCAGCTCGTCGATCTTGGCCACCAGGCGGTCGCCGTTCAGGTCGTCTCTTCTCAGGTGAACGTGCGCGTCAATGATCAAAGCAGGTCTCCTTTGAGGTCAAGGGGCAGCCCTCCGCCGCCGGCGACCGGCGGACGCGGCTCAGAACTCGGGCGCGCCCAGCTCACGGAGCTCCGCCCTGGCGCGCTTGCCGTCCCGGCGGCGCAGCAGCGCCTGCCGGAACTGGCTGATGGCCTCTTCCTTGTCGGTGGCCTTCACGCGAAGGCCCTCGCCCACGTGGAAGCAGTACAAGCGGTCACGCTCGGCCCGCTGGACCTGGTCCTTGAGGTCGCCGTGCTTCCGGGCGGCGGATGCGGCGGCCACGTACCGGGTCTGGGCCTGCTGCCAGTCGCTCTTCTCCTCGGCGGCCCCGGCCAGCTCGACGTTGTAGTGATACTCGTACCTGTTAAGATCCTGCTCATACTTCTCGCGGGCCTTCACTTGGCCGTAGTGCTTGAGTATCTCCTTCATGGCCTCGATGGCCTCGCTCCAGTCCGGCGGGTCTTTGCGCTCGGCGATGCCGGCGCGACTGAGCGCGGCCTGTACTGCGGCCTTCTTGAATATCTCCTGGGCGCGCTCCTTGAACCAGGGGATCCAGATGTGTCGGGCGGCGTCGCGCGCCTCGGGAAACTTTCCCTCCTTGAGCGCGGTCTCGGCCTTGCGCAGCAGGGCCCAGTCCTGGTAGCTGAACCAGGCCGCCCCGCCGATGACCAGCAGGATCAGGACCACCAGCAGGCGTTTGGCGCGCCGGTGGGAGAGGGTCTTGCGCGTGGAGTTCAGCCCGTCGCGGGCCAGCTTGCTCTTGGGGACGATGCCGGTGAGTTCTTTCCAGGCCTTGGCGCTCCGGCCCAGGTCGCCCTTGTTACGGGCCATCTCGGCGGTGCGCCGCAGCTCGGCGACGCGATCACGCTTGGCCACCGCATCGGCCAGCATGTTGCCGGCCTCGGGGTGCTTGGGCTCCACCCTGAGGACGCCCTCACAGTGCTTGACGGCCTTGTCGAAGTCCTCGGTGCTGACCGCCTCGCCGGCGGCGGCCATGTGCGCCTCGACGATCAGCCGGCGCGCCTGGCTGTTGCCCTCCTCGACGGCCAGGATCTTCTCCCACACATCGACGGCCTGGGCGTAGTCGCGATTCTGGCGGTGGGCGTAGCCCTCCTTGAGCAGGAACTGGATGCGCCCCCGGGTGCGCTCCACGTTCTTGAGGCCCTGCTTGGCCTTCTCGCTGTTGGGGTCGAGCTTGATGGCCTCCGCGTAGAGCGCGGCGGCCTCCTCGAGATTGCCGGCGGAGGCCTCCTCATCGGCCCGGGCGACCTGCCGCAGCGCGGGCACCACGCTGGACTCCAGGCGCTCCATCTGCCCGCCGATCTGCTCGTCCTGCAGTTCGGCGGTCAGCTGGTTCCACTTCTCGACCGCCTCTTCGTAGTGCGAGGAGGCCACCAGGCTGCGTATCTCGGCGTTGCTGGAGCGCTTGAGGGCCACTTTCTGTTCTATGTCGCGCAGCTCGGTCTGGGCCTCGTCGTCGTCGGGGGCCACGTCCAGCAGGCGGCGGAGTTCGCGGGCCGCCTGGGCCAGCTTGCCCTTGTCGCGCAGCTGGCGCGCGGCCTTCTTGCAGCGCGCGCGGGTGTCCTCGATTTCCGCGGGCGTGCGCTGGACGGCCATGATCCGCGAGTCGGTGTTGATGAAGGCCGGTCCCTCGGAGACGGTCCCGGAGACGCCCGACGGGCGGGCCGGCTCCTCGGCGGCGTCCAGGGGCATGGTCCGGCCGGGGTCGAAGGCCGGCTTGGAGTCCTGGGTGCCGGACAGCGCGCGGATCACCTCGCCCATGGACTGGAAGCGCTCCTTGCGGTCCTTGGCCATCATCCTGACGATGATGTTGGAGATGCCCTCCGGCAACGTGGGCACGATCTTGTGGGGCGCGGTGAGCGGCACGTGCTTGTGCCGGTACATCATGCTCATGGCCGTGTCCGCCTCGAAGGGCAGGCGCCCGGTGAGGCAGCGGTAGAAGGTGCCGCCCAGCGAGTAGATGTCCGTGCGGCTGTCCAGGTCCCGCCCGTCGCACTGCTCGGGGGACATGTAGGCGGGAGTGCCCATCACCGCCTGGGTCTCGGTCATGGTGCTGTCCAGCTCCTTGGCCAGGCCGAAGTCCGCGACCTTGACCACGTGTCCGGAAGTGAGCATGATGTTGTCGGGCTTGACGTCGCGGTGAATGATGTTCTGGTTGGCGGCGCACTCCAGACCGCGGGCGGCCTGGAGGATCATCTCGGTGGCCTCGACGGGCTCGACCAGACCGCGCTTCTCGAGGAGCTCGGCGAGGCTGCCGCCCTCGACCAGCTCCATGATCATATAGTGGCGGCCCTCCTGGTGGCCGACGTCGTAGACCCCCAGGATGTTGGGATGGTTGACCCTGGCGATGGCCCGGGCCTCGCGCTGGAAGCGCTCCACGAACGAGGGGTTGTGGCCCAGGTGCTCGGCGAGGATCTTGACGGCCACGGTGCGGTCCAGCGAGAGCTGCTGGGCGCGGTAGACGAAGCCCATGCCGCCCTGGCCGATCTCCTCCTGGAGCTCGCAGCCGCCCAGGTTCACGCCCTGGAGCTCGTTCACGCTAGCCCTCGCTCCCGGCGCGCGCGGCGGCGTCGACCTTGGCCACGCGCCCGGCGTGGCGGCCGCCCTCGAAGGGCGTCTCCAGCCACAGGCCCAGCAGCCTGGCGGCGGCTTGCGGATCGAGCACCCGCCCGCCCAGGCACAGCACGTTGGCGTCGTTGTGCCGCCGGCTCATCCCGGCCGTGAACTCGTCGTGACAGACCGCCGCGCGTACCCCCCGGAACTTGTTGGCGGCCATGGACATGCCCAGCCCCGTCCCGCACATCAGGACGCCGCGGTCGGCCCCGCCGCCGGCGACCAGTCCGGCGACCCGGACGGCGAAGTCCGGGTAGTCGCAGCTCGCCGGCCCGTCCGTGCCGCAGTCGGCGACCTCCACGTCCCGGGCGCGCAGCTCCTCCAGGATGGCCCCCTTCAGCTCGAAGCCCGCGTGGTCGCAGCCCAGCGCTATTTTCACGTCTTCACCGCCACGTTCTCCACCAGCGCCGCGATGCGGTCGCGGCATCGCCGGTAAGCATCGATGTCCGCGCCGGCGGGGTCGAGCAGGTCCTCCTCGGGGTCCAGCTGCTCGATCCGCTCGCGGGCCTCGGGGACCATCTCGATTATAGTCTCCCGGTGGCGCGCGGTCATGGTGTAAATCCTGTCGGACGCGACGATCATGGTCACGGACAGAGGCCGGCTGCGATGGCCGGAGATGTCCACCCCGATCTCGGCCATCACCTCGGTGGCCTGGGGGTTGACCTCGCCCTCGCGCATCACCCCGCTGCCCGCCGAGATCACCCGGTAAGAGCGCCCCCGCCGGCCGCGCGGGAAACGCCCGGCGCGCTCGGAGAGTATCTGCCCCAGCAGCGCCTCGGCCATGGGGCTGCGGCAGGAGTTCCCCGAGCAAACGAAGAGTATCTGGTAGTCCCGGGCGGCGAGCACCTCCTTCTCGCTGATGGACCCCTCGCGGAGCACCTCGATGTCGCTCTCGCGGACCAGGGCCACCGTGCTGGACTGGCCATGGTGGGCCTCGCCGCCGTCCAGCACCACGTCGATGTGCCCGCCCAGGTTCTGGAGCACCTCCTCGGCGGTGGTCGGCGGCTCGGCCCCCGAGCGGTTGGCGCTGGGGGCGGCCACCGGGCACTCCGCCCAGGCCACCACCGCGCGGGCCACCGGGTGGTCGGGCAGGCGCAGGCCCACGGTGCGGCCGTCGGGCAGGCGCACCACGATGGTCAGCGGTCCCGGCCAGAACATGCGCATCAGCTTGTGGGCCAGCTCGGGGACCTCGCCCACGTAGCGCTCCACGTGGTTCTCGTCGGGGATCATCAGCGCGTAGGGCTTGCCCGGGTCGCGCTGCTTGACCTCCGAGAGCCGCCGCAGGGCTGCCGTGTCGTCAGCGTTGGTGGCCAGTCCGTAGACGGTTTCCGTCGGGAAGGCCACCAGCTTGCCGTCGCGCAGCGCGCGGGCCGCGGCGCGGATCTTGGCGTCGTCGTCGGGCGAGCCGTCCAGGCGCAGGACCTCGGTCTTCATGCCGGGCTGGACTTCTTTTCTCGCGCCAGGGCGCGGGCGGCGATGTCCCGGCGGAAGTGAGCCCCGCCCTCGAATTCGATCGCGGCGACCGCCCGGTAGGCGCGGTCGGCCGCGGCGCGGACGTCCTCGCCCAGCGCGGTAACGCCCAGCACCCGCCCGCCGGAGGTGACCACCTCTCCGCCCTTCAGCGCGGTGCCCGCGTGAAAGACATTGACGTTCTCCATCCGGGCCGCGGCCCCCAGCCCGGTGATGGCCCGGCCCTTCTCGTACTTGCCGGGGTAACCAGGGCTGGCCATCACCACGCAGACCGAGGGACGCTCGTCGAGCTCGATCTCGCACTCCGCGAGCCGGCCGTTGACAGTGGCGGTCAGGAGCTCCACCAGGTCGCTCTTGATGCGCATCATCTGCGGCTGGGTCTCGGGATCGCCGAAGCGGCAGTTGAACTCCAGGAGCTTGGGCCCCGAGGCGGTGATCATCAGCCCGGCGTAGAGCACGCCTTTGTAAGGCCGGCCGGCCTTGGCCATCTCGTGCACCGCGGGGACGATTATCTCCCTGACCGCCGCGTCCAGGACCTCCGGGGTGGCCACCGGCGCGGGTGAGTAGGCGCCCATGCCTCCCGTGTTGGGGCCCGCGTCGCCGTCCAGGGCACGCTTGTGGTCCTGGCTGGAGGGCAAGAGCGCCACGGTGCGCCCGTCGACCAGGGCCAGCAGCGAAAGCTCCTCGCCGACCAGCTTCTCCTCGATGACCACCTCGCTGCCGGCCTCGCCGAAGGCGCCGTCGGTCAGGCAGGCGCGCACCGCGGCGCGGGCATGGTCCTCGGTCTCGGCCATGATCACGCCCTTGCCGGCGGCCAGGCCCGAGGCCTTGACCACCAGGGGCGCGCCCTTCTCCTGGATGTACCAGTCGGCCTGCTCCACGTCGCTGAACACCTGGAAGTCGGCCGAGGGGATGCCCGCCTTGCGGGCCAGCTGCTTGCAGAAGCTCTTGGAGCCCTCCAGCTCGGCGGCCCGCCGGGTGGGGCCGAAGGCCGGGATGCGTTCCTCCTTGAGGCGGTCGACCAGTCCGGCGACCAGGGCCATCTCGGGGCCGACCACCACCAGCCCGGGGCGCTCGGCGCGCGCGAAGCGCAGCAGCTCGTCGATGTTCTCGGCGCCGATGTCCACGCACTCGGCCAGCTCACTGATGCCCGCGTTGCCCGGCGCGCACCACAGCTTCGCGCAGCGCGGCGACTGGGCCAGCTTCCACGCCAGGGCGTGCTCGCGCCCGCCGCCCCCGACTACCAGTATCTTGACGGGTTCGCTCATGTCCTCGACTTCTTCCTCCGACTCGTAGTCCGCTTCTCCTTCGCCGGCTCCGGCGGGGGAGGGGGAGGAGGCGGCGGCGGTGGGGGAGGGGCCGCCGAGAAGCTGCGCATCGGCGGGTCCACGTCAATGCTCACGGTGCACAGCACCCGCTGGACCACCTGGTAGACCAGCGCGGCGGTGCCCAGCACGACCAGCACCGTGCCGCACACTTTGGGTATCCACAGCCAGGCGCTTGCGGAGGCCTGCCCCCCGTAGCTCAGCGGCACCGTGCCGGTGGCCCTGAGCAGAATGCCGGCGCCCAGGCCCGCGACCAGGATCGCGCCCAGCAGCTTGAGAAAGCCCCCGATCTCCGCCTTGAGAGTGTCCATGTCGAGTCCTCCTACTTCCCGCCCAGATATTGCTCCTCGAGGTAGCCGGCGATCTTGGAGTCGTAGCCGCTGGTGCGGCTGAACACCTTAAACGCCAGCTCGTTGCGAAGCGCCTGGCTGGTCGCGCCGCCCGAGGCTTTCATCTCGGCGATGACCCGGGAGTAGTCCGCGGGATCGACCAGCACGGTGACGTAGGCGTGGTTCTTGGCCGCCGAGCGCAGCATGGTCGGGCCGCCGATGTCGATGTTCTCGATGGCGTCTTCCAGGGTCACGTCCGGCTTGGCGATGGTGGCCTCGAAGGGGTAGAGGTTGACCACCACCATGTCGATGTCCTCGACGCCCTGCTCCTCTTTCTGCTTGACGTGCTCGGGGTTGTCACGGATGTACAGCAGCGCCCCGTGTACCTTGGGGTGCAGGGTCTTGACCCGGCCGTCCATCATCTCCGGGAAGCCGGTGTAGTCGTCCACGCTGCGCACCGCGACGCCGGCCTCGGCCAGCTTCCGGGCGGTGCCGCCAGTGGAAAGAATCTCCACGCCCAGGTTCACGAGCTCCCTGGCGAATTCCACGACGCCATCCTTGTCCCAGACGCTGACCAGCGCGCGCTTGATCTTGACCTCGCTCGGCATCGGTGCTTTTTCCTCTCCGCGGCTAGACCAGTTCGAACTCTTGCTTCCCCGAGCGCTCGACGATCTCGCCGATCCGCCAGGTGGGGACCTTGAGCCTTCTCAGGCGGCGGGCGATGGCCGCGCTGTAGTACTCCGGGCAGACCAGGACCATGCCCACGCCCATGTTGAAGGTGCGGAACATCTCCGCCTCCTCGACCTCGCCGACGCGGCGGATGAACTCGAAGATCGGCGGCACCGGCCAGGAACCCTTGACCACCCGCGCGGCCAGGCCCTTGGGCAAGACGCGTGGGACGTTGCCGGGCAGCCCGCCGCCAGTAATGTGCGCCAGGCACTTGACCACCTTCTTGACCTTGTACTCCCCGAACACCTTAAAAAGAGGATCGACGTAGATGCGCGTGGGCGTCAGCAGCTCCTCGCCCAGCGTGCGGCCCAGCTCGGCGACCCGGCTGTCCAGCTTCCAGCCGCCGGTCTCCAGCAGCGCCTTGCGCACCAGGCTGAAACCGTTTGAATGCAGCCCGGTCGAGGCCAAACCCAGAATGACGTCGCCGGCCTCTACTTTGGAGCCGTCGATCATCTTGTGCTTCTCGACGATGCCGACTGCGAAGCCGGCCAGGTCGTAGTCGTCGTCGGGCATGCAGCCGGGGTGCTCGGCGGTCTCCCCGCCCAGGAGCGCGCAGCGCGCCTTCTTGCAACCCGTGGCGATGCCCTTGACTACCTGCTCGCCGAGCTCCGGGTCCAGCTTGCCGGTGACGAAGTAGTCCAGAAAGAACAGCGGCGTGGCCCCGGTGACCACCAAATCGTTGACGCACATGGCCACCAGGTCGATGCCCACCGTGTCGTGCTTGTTCACGCCCATGGCGATTTGCAGCTTGGTGCCCACGCCATCAGTCGCGGCCACCAGCACCGGCGAGCGCAGGCGCTTGCCGAGGAGCCCCAGGGCCCCGTCGATCTGGAAGGCGCCGGCGAAGCCGCCGATATCCGAGAGCACCGCCGGCCCGTAGGTCGAGCGGCACAGCCGTTTGATGCGCTTGATGAGGCGGTCGCCGGCGGCAATATCAACGCCCGCGTCGCGGTAGGTCAGTCCTCGCTTTTTGCCGGCGGCCAAGGCGTTTTCCCCTGCAAAGGACCCGGTTCAGCGGGCTAGTCTAATTGTCCGGATTGACCCGTCAAGCTGAGAACCCGGAGGGGGCCGCAAGCCCTCATGTTTGGGGAGGATGGGGGAGGGGAGGGGGGCGCAAGGGAGACGCGGCTGCGGAGCGGGATTCGCTAGTGATTCATCGCCTCGTGAAGCGCAACCAGGAGATCTAGCGTGTGGTCGAAGAAGTACATCGCAAGACGACATATCATGTTGTGCTCACCTCTTATCATCACGCCCTCCTTGAGGTCGATCATCGTCGGCCCCAACTTGACTTTCAAGGTGATGGACGAAACGCCGTTGTTGTGGGTAAGGGCGTTCCGAATCGTGAATAGGCAAAGCAACGTGTCGAAGACGTCTTTCGTAACCAGTTCATGTGTCTGTGCTCGCTCAAGTACGCGTCGCATCGTGTTGATCGGTGGCAAACTCTTGAGGAATCTGCGGATCTTCTTTATCCCCGCGATAGCACAAATGGCTGGGTCAGCCAGGAGTGCTTCAGCGCGAGCGATGTATTTCTCCTTCCGATGCAGGAAGGCATACCAATCGCTTTCGGGGTACTCATTGACAAGGGTTGAAAAGGCGAATTCGAAAGCAGATATAACGCTGATGTAGTGGTGCTTCTGTAGAATGATCATTCGGTTCATCTCTTCCGGATGATTGACTACGTCCGCCCGTGGAAACGGGAATGCCCCTGCGTAGTGGTCCAAGAGTTCCATGGCGATCACACTACCATTGGAAACCATTGCATCATAGTCGCGAATGATGGTATGCACCCCACCCCTTGCGTCCTTCTTGACCAAGGCCAGGTATTGAGTTGCCAGGCATGTGAATAGGTCGGCGCACTGCACTCCGCGATTCTTCCGCTCACTCATATCCGGCATTTTCGGCCCCACCCACTTTCGATTCCTCGGCCCATTTCCAACTAATCAAGTATGAGGCCTTCAGCGCGGGAAGTCAACGGCCGGGCGCCTACGAGGAATGCCCCTCATAAGGGGGGGGCGCCCAGCAGTGAGCCGGGGCGGAGAAACCGGGGGGGGGTTGTCAGGCGGAGCGCGGACGGCTATAATCGCAGACCGCGTGCCGGAGGAGAACTATGCCCGTCGTAGCTAAGGAAGCAGATGTCGCGAAAGGGAAGCGGGTCACTATCGAAGGGAAGGTGGTATTCGGAGTTGGGCCGGGCAAGAAACGGCAAGACGCGTCACTCTTAACCGCGCCCCTTTGGTATGAGGGGCCGGACTATTCCAATACGCACGGGTGGGCGCATCTGTTCAGAGGCTCAAAAGCTACCGTCCATTTGAAGAAAGCCAAGGGCTACGTCCTCAGCAAGGTGGGCGCGTATGTCTTCGACGAGGCGGTAAGATATCTTTGTTTCAGGATACAAGTCTCCTACGACCAGCGCAACTGGGAGACTGTCGCAACCAAAGGAGAAGATGACCCTCACAAGACGACGAATGAGCGGGGCACCGGGAAGTTTGAAGTCGTGCTTCCGAAGGAGCTACGTGGCCGGCGGTGGCGCTACATGCGATTCGAAGTACTCGGCAAGCAGGAGATCCACGTCGTGCGTCTCCACGCTTTTTCTTACGTTGAACACGCCCTCGTCCCCACAGAAGACGCGCCGACTGGTACCCGCGAAGAGGCACCTGGCCTGTTCGGCAGGTTCATTGCCGGTGTCCGCGATCTAGCTACGGAATACCGAAAGGCCATCATCGGTACGCTCATAGGATTCATGGTAGCCGGTGCTCTCGCTGGAACGGCATGGGGCCTTAACCGAGTACTTGGATGGCCCCCGATGAGCGAAACACTTGAAGGTACTGCTCAACTAGGGGGCGTAGCAGGGGTTGCTCTTGGCATCATACTCCTTGTGCTCTACGTGAAGAAGATATGCGCTGGGCTACTGCATGCTATGATCGCCACTATGTCTTGGTTTTGGCGAAGGCGGCGGGGAATAGCGCTGACTGTCTTAGCCTGCGCGGCCACTGTTCTGCTGTGGGCAAGGTACAGGGATTTGTACGTGCTTGGCCTCAGTGCTCTATTTCTGCTCCTGGGCGTCCTCGCTTCTTGGTGGCTCCGGCGGGACGAGCCTAAGTCAACGCTAGAGGAGGCAGGCACATTCAACACAGAACACGAGGCCGTGTCTCTCGCCGATATACAAAAGGTGATCGCCAAAAAGAAGGAATTGATCGCCAAGGAGGAGAAGCAGACGGCAAACCTTGAAGCTATTGTCAGTCGATTCATGAGACAAGAGAAGGAAAGGCAGCAGGGCCAACCTTGAGCGACGACCTAACAGCTAGAGTGTAAGGCATTCACCTGCCCCACGGAGCACGTTTCCGAGACACAGCACGATTTCCGGGCTGCGCCTCGGGGCCTCAGGCGCCTGTCTCTCATCGCTTTCTATTTCGCGCATCCCATTATATATCAGCCTATTACGCACTATAGATCACCCGCCGCATTTATTCTGATAATTCCGCTTGACATTCTGGCGCAGTTGCGCTATAATAGTGGTAAGTCTGGAGAGTTCATATGCTCGACGAGGCCATGGGCGTTCTCGAAAGCGCCGCCCGCTACCGCGCGGGAGGTGACTCCTGGGAGGATGTGTCCGTTCTCCTCAAGCGTCCCGTCTGCGAATTGAAAGCCCTCGCCTGGGAGCGCCGCAGCGAGTGGACCTCGCTCTTCACCGAGGCGGCGGGTATGGCCGCGCTGGAAGTGCTCGCCGACCTGGCCCACGGCTCCGACCCCCACGTCGCCGCCATCGCCGCCCGGACCCTCCTGACCCACTCCCGCTGGCAGACGGGCTGTCAACCACCAAGTCACCAAGAAGAGCTTGAGAGCTGGAGCGCGGCGGGAGCCCAGGCTTCCCCGGGCGAGCAGTTCCGCGAGGGAAGCCCCAGCTTGGTGTCTTTGTGTCTTGGTGGTGAAGAAAAGATAGCTAAAGCCGGGGAAGCGGCCACCGAGCGGCTGGTCGAGCTGCTGGGCGACGAGAAGAGCTGGGTCGCGCTGCGCGCGGCGCAGAGCATCCTCGTGCAGGTCAGGTCGTGGTGGAGCTGGACGCACGTGCGCCCACGGGCCCCCAGAGCCGAGAAAACGCCCAAGGGCCCCGACTGGAAGGCCATCCTGCCCTGGCAGGAGGAAGACGCGCCGCCTCCGCCGGACAGAATCTCAATCCATGAGAACAGCAACAGCATTGGCAGAGAGGGCCCATCCGAGCGGATCGTAGCCTTTGCGCGGCCGGGCGTCTCCAGCGAGTCCTGGGAAAAGACCGGCGCGGAGGCCGACGAGTACATACGCGAACTCGCCTCTGGCGAGAAGCCCGGCGTGGAGTTCATGTGGTACGGGCACTGGCGCACTACGCACCTTGAGCGCATTGCCGGCCGCGACAACATCCCCTGGCCGCCGCCCGAGGAGATGATCTCAGGCAGGTGGTACGCCGTCTGGGACGAGGAATCGCGCGATATCAAGCCGAAGCCTTTGCCCGACTCCTGGCAAACCGGCGATCCCGAGCCCCCCGACGGTTGGGGCCCGAATTCGCGGGCGAGTCCTAACTGATTAACCACCAAGACACCAAGACACGAAGAAGAGCTGTTGCCGCTCGGAGCGGCGCCTTCAGGTGCCCGACGAGAAGCAAGTCACTTGCCAGAACCACGCCAGGGAGGGCGGAACCTCGATGGCTTGACAGGATGTCAAGAGACATCGTTTGGGAACGCGGCGGAAGGCGAAGTTTCCGGGAGAGGGCAGTTCCGCGAGGGAAGCTCCAACTTGGTGCCTTGGTGTCTTGGTGGTGAAGAGGGTCTTTGCCTCTGTGGTGAAGAAGCGCGCGTCCCAACCTTGACTTGCAGGCGGAAGTTCCGGGCATAGAATCTTATCCTTGGAGCGTTAAGCCCAGCGGAAAGGACGCCGCATGCCCGTCGAGGTCGATATCAAGAGCGTTGAGGACGGCGCGATCCTGGCCGACGACGTGCTCGACGCGCGCGGCAACGTCCTGCTGGCCGCCAAGACCCAGATCACCAAGGCGCACCTCTCGCTCATCGGCCGCCGGGGCATCACGACTGTTCGCGTCATGCTCCCCGAAGATATGCAGAAGGACGAGGAAGGGGAGGGCGGCGGCGAGGCGGTCGATCCCGCCCGGCTGCTCGAAGCGCTGGCCGAGTTGGACGCGGCCTTCGCCGGGGCCGGGGAGAACCCGATAATGACCGCCATACACAAGGCGGCGCGCGCCCACCTGGAGGCCGGCAACCTGCCGCCGGCGTGAGCATGGACGCCCCGCTGACCAAGCTCGAGAAGCTCATAGGCTCCATTGAGGGCCTGCCCACCCTGCCCTCGGTGGTCGCCCGGGTCAACGACCTGGTCGACGACCCCACCGCCTCGGCCGGGGACATCAACGACATCCTCTCCCGCGACATGGCGCTGGGCTCCAAGATCCTCAAGCTGGTCAACAGCGCCTACTACGGCTTCCCGCGGAGGATATCGTCCATCACCCACGCGGTGGTCATCCTCGGCTTCCAGACCGTCCGAAGCATAGCCCTCTCCGCCTTCGTCTTCGACGCCTTCGGCGCCAGCGACCTGCCCTTCGGCTACCGCAACTTCTGGGTGCACTCCGTGGGCGTGGGCGTCGCCGCCCAGGTGGTCGGCAGCCGCCAGGGCCTGCCGCTGAGCGAGGACGCCTTCATGTGCGGGCTGCTCCACGACGTGGGCAAGCTGGTCCTCCACCAGCACATGGGCGAGCAGTACGCGAAGGCGCTGGCCAAAGTCGAGACCGACGACCTGACCCTCTTCGAGGCCGAGAAGGCCACGCTGGAGACCAACCACGCGGAGGTCGGCGGGCTGCTCACCGAGCACTGGAAGCTCCCCGAGAAGATGGTCGCCGCGCTGCGCTCTCACCACGAGCCGGAGAGCGCCTCGGAGGAGGCCGGCAAGCTGGTCGCCGCCGTGCACCTCGCCGACGTCCTGGTCCGGGCCATGCTCATCGGCTCGGGCGGCGGGCGGAAGCTGTCAACCGCTTCGGAAACCGCCTGGGATCTCCTGGGCCTCTCCGCGGACGACCTCCCCGAGATCATGCGCGAGATCACCACCGAGATGGCCAAGGCGGGCGCGTTTATAGAGCTGGTTCAGGCTTCCAGCAGGGCCAGGTAGGCGCCGTCGTTCAGCCGCGCGCGGGGCAGCACCGTCTGCTCCTCGAGAAGCCGGACGCTCGGCCGGGATGACAGTACCCAGCGGACCACGTCACCGTTCTCGGCGGCCAGCAGTGAGCAGGTGGCGTAGAGCGCCCGCCCTCCGGGGCGCAAGGCCTCCAGCGCCGCGCCGAGTATGTCCCGCTGGCGCCCGGCCAGTTGGGCAATAGCCTCGGGGTGCGCCCGCCAGCGGGCCTCGACCCGGCGGTTCATCGCCCCGGTGTTGGAGCAGGGCACATCGGCCAGCACCCTGTCGAAACCGGCGGCCAGGTCGGCGGGCAGCGGGGGCACCGCCAGGTGGCGGACCGCGATGCCCGTCAGCCCCAGGCGGCCGGCGGCCTCGGCCACCAGCTTCAGGCGTTCGGCGTCGGCGTCGCAGGCCACTACTTCGGCGCGGTCGCCGGCCAGCTCGGCCAGGTGCGTGGCCTTGCCTCCGGGCGCGGCGCAGAGGTCCAGCACCCGCTGGCCGGGCCGGGGGTCCAGGAGCCGCGCGGCGCGCTGCTGGGCCTCGTCCTGAACGGTGAAGAGCCCATTGCTGAGACCGGCCAGCTGGCCAACGGGACGCTCGGGTTTGAGTCGCCAGCAGCCGGGTGTCTCCCCGCGCTCGGCGCGGCTGCAGCCGGCGAAGACCTCGCCGGCGGCGCAGAGCTCCGCGGGCTCACGTCCGGCCAACTCGTCGAGCGGGGCACGCAGGGGATTGATCCGCACGCTGATGGGCGGCAGCTCGTTGCCCCACTGGAGGACGGACTCGGCGGGGGCCGCCCCGAGCTCCTCCACGAGGCGCTCGACCAGCCAGCGTGGGTAGCTGTAGTGCGCGGCCAGCCAGCCGTAGGGATCAGCGTCGGGGTCGGGCAGGATCTCGCGGGCCAGCGCCAGGTACTCCCCGGAGCGGAAGGCCAGCGCCGCGCGCCGGGCCTCCGCCGGGACCTTGCCGCGCCCGCGCTCGCCGCGCAGGGTCAGCGTTGCGCGCAGCACCGCGTTGGCGAAACCGGCGGCCTTCCTGCCGGCGAAGGAGTACGCCAGGCGGACGGCCTCGTCGAGGGCGGCGTGCTCGGGGATGCGAGTCAGGTAGAAGGTCTGGTAGACGGCCCCGCGGATGGCCTCCAGGACGGCGGTGTGCATGCGGCCCAGCGGCATGGATGAGACCTCGGCGATCACCAGGTCGATGGAGGCCCGGTGGCGAATAGCCCCGTAAGAAATTTCCTCGGCGAGGCGCCGGTCCCGCTCGCTGATCTGTGCCTTGGCGGCCATCTCTTCCAGCGCCAGGCCGACGGGCAGGCCGCGCTTCTCGGCGAGCAGGCTGGCGTTGAGCGCCGCCAGGCGCGCCGGGGAGTGCGGCCGCCCCCTCACCGGGCCGGGACGCTGGCCCTTGCCCGCGCGCTTCGGCTTCAATCCCGCGTCCCTCCCCGGCGCTGCTTCTGCCGCGCGCGCCGGCTGCCGGGCAGCAGTTCCCGGCCGACGAACTTGACCAGCAGGGTCGCGTAGCTGCCCGGAGGCATAGTAAAGTCCAGGCGCAGCTTGTATTTCCCGGAGTAGAGATCGTCAGGCTGCTGCTTGCCGACCCGCAGTTCTCCGGGGAAGACCAGCGCGGAACGCTCTCCGCCGCGGAAGCTGAGCTTCCTGGTGCCCTTGACCTTGAGCCGGTCGAGCGTGAGCCCCTCGGCGTCCAGGGCCTCGCGCGCGGGCTCGGCCAGCTGACCGGAGCCATAGTCGGCAGCGGGGAAGGGCAGAGGAATATCCAGATCGCGCAGGACGGCCAGCGAGTTCTCCGTGACTTCGTCAAAGAAGGTCAACCGTCCGGGGGCGTAGCGAATTTTGAAGAGCGCCTCCCGGTCGAGCAGACGAGAAAGCAGGCCCGTCAGGGTCTCGTTCCAGAGGTAGCTCTGATAGGCAAAGAGGTAAAGCTGCGCGAGGCGCGGCTCCACCAGCTCAAAGGCCCGCAGGAAGGCGCCGGGATGGTCGCAGAGGTGAGCGACTATCTTGCGCGCGTTGCCGCGCGGCAGCTTGGCATGGAGTTCGGTCCACTTGCCCCACAGCTCGGCGGCGCGTTTGCGCGCGGTGCGCTCGCGGGAGGCGTCGAGCCGGCTGGGCGCGGCCAGGTGCAGGCGCAGGGCGCCCTCGAAGTCCCCGTCGATGAGCCTTCGGGCAATGAAGCCCTGCTTGCCGCGAAAGGACCCGAAGCGCTGCTCGTCGAAGTAGTTGGGCAGTCCCTGCCGGGCCCCGAGGCGCGCGCGCCCGCGGAGGATTTCGATGGCGTCGGCGGGAACGTCGCGGAGGACGATGCGGAAGCGGTTGCCGAGGAGCTGCGCGCCGGTCATGGGCTCCTCGCAGCGGCCCAGGGGAGTGAGCTTCAGCCCGGCGAGCTTCACCTCGCCGACCGGCTTGCCGCTGACGGTCAGGTGCTGGCGGGTGAGCGCATACTTGTCCTTGAGCCCCCCGGCGCTTATCGACTTCGCCGGCCGGCCAAGATGGCGGGCCAGGCGGCCGATGGCCTCGAACGTAGAAAGGCCGCGCTTCTCCAACGTGTAGAGGCCGAACCGCCCGCGACTGCCGGGCTCCAGCCGGGCAAGTTCCTCCACGCGAAAGTCTTCCGGCCGGCACTTGATCTTCACAGCCGGCCCTCGTAGAGCTCGGCGTGAAGCTCCAGGAAACGGTCCAGCCGGAAGCCCTCCCACACGCGCTCGCACCCGGCGGCGCACATAGCCGCTGCTCCGAAGCTCAAGGTTTCTTGGCTTCCTTACTCCCTTCGGCAAGCGACGCCCCGTCCTTGGCCAGCCGCTTCCTATCCTTCATTCTGCCCTGCCAGCGTGGCTTGTAAGCCTTCCACCACTTGGCGAACTTGTCTATCTTCTTGGCTTCCGCCTTGAGGTCGAGCGGGGTCGAGAGGAAGGCGACTACGTATATTCCGGAAATGGACTGAACAGTGTAGATCCCATTTGGATACTTCTCTGCGATTGCGTGTTCGGCCAACAGCCCCAATGCACGCTCCTCGAGTGCGTACAGCCAGCAGTCAGAGATAACAGATCGCCTGAGCTGAGCTTTGCGCTTCTTCCCATCGGCCAGCGTGCGCTTCCATTCGTCGCGCAGATAGGGCCACGCGTCAGAAGTCACGGCACGTAGTCTCTTGTAAGCTGTCGTGCTGCCGTAGCCACGCCGCACCTTCCCACCGCAACGTTTCTCGATGACAGCAAGCTCTCGGCGCGCAACTTCCGCGGCGAGCAGACTTGTCAACTGCTTCGCTTTGACATAGGCATCCAGCACGGCCTTAGAATCTCCCGCGACTGCCGAACGCGACGTCGCTTCTGCGCCAGTACGCTCACCGGCCTTCTCGCCGCACAACGCGGGTGTGAATCCAAACATCAACACCCAACTCGCCCCGAGAAGGAGAACCTGTTGACTTCTTGGCATCATGACCTCCCTTGCTGCCCGCCGGAAACGTACTGGTGTGGCTTGGTCACAGCTTCCCCTCGTAGAGCTCGGCGTGAAGCTCCAGGAAACGGTCCAGCCGGAAGCCTTCCCGCACGCGCTCGCGCCCGGCGGCGCCCATCGCCGCGCGCTTCCCGGGATCGGCCAGGAGCTCGGAAATTCGCGCGGCGATCTCCTCCTCATTGCGGAGCTCGACGAGGTATCCGGTGGCTCCGTCCTCGACCAGCTCGACGCATCCGGGAATGCGGCTGGCGACCACTGGCAGTCCGCTGGCGCCCGCCTCAAGAAGCACGTAGGGCAACCCCTCCCACAGGCTGGAGAGCACGAAGAGGTCCAGGGCGGCGTACAGTCGATCAGCGTCCGGGCGGTGGCCCAGGAATATCACGCGCTCGCGGATGCCCAGGTCCTGGGCCAGGGCGTGCAAGTAGGGCAGCAGCGGCCCCGCGCCGATGAGCAGGAACCTGGCTTCCGGGTGTTTCGCGGCCACCAGCCGCGCGGCGCGCAGGAAGTGCCCGCAGCCCTTCTGGGGCGAGAGGCGCGCGACCATGCCCACGGCCAGGTCGCCGTCGGCCAGGCCCAGCTCGCCGCGGACCCGCGCGCGGTTGGCGGGCGCGGCCAGCGCCTCGAACCTGGCCGCGTCGACGCCGTTGGGGATCACCGTCAGCCGGCCGGGCGCGGCCACGCGCAGCTCCAGGGCCACCTCGGCCTGCCCCTGGCCCACGGCCACGACCTTGCTGCTCAGCCGCCAGAGCAGCCGCTCGGTGGCCAGGAAGACCAGGCGACTGAGCCCTCCCCGCGCCCACTGGAAGGGATACACGTGCGGGGTGTGATATATCCGGGGGACGCCCGCCAGGCGCGCCGCCAGCCGGCCCAGAAGGCCGCCCTTGGAGCCATGGGCGTGGACCACATCCGGCCGCTCGCGCCGGAAGAGCCGCCACAAGCGCCAGAGCGCGAGGAGATCCCGCAGTGGGGCTGGCTGGCGGCGCATGGGAATCACCTCCACCCGGCGGCCCTCGGTCCACATGCGTTCGAGGTCTGGCTGGAACTCCCCGTCGGAGCGCGGCGAGACCACCGGCAGGAGGTCGAAGCGCGCGGGGTCGAGGCCGTAGAGCAGGTCGATCACGTGCCGGCGGGTGCCACCCTGGGTGGCCTCCAGGACCAGCGCGACCTTGACCCGTCCGCGCTCAGCCACGGCTTGCCCTCCACGAGGCCAGCGACTCGACCAGCCCCGTAATCTCCTCCTCGCCGTGCTGGCTGCACACCGAGACTCTCAGCCGCGCCGCGCCGCGGGGCACGGTGGGATAGCGCACCGCCGGGCAGAAGTATCCGCTCTGGAGCAGGCATTGAGAGGCCGCCAGCGCCTCGGCATTCTCGCCGAGCACCACTGGGACGATGTGGCTGCGGCTCTTCCCGGTGTCGAACCCCGTGGCGGACAGGGACTCGCGCAGGAACTCGGCGCGCGCGGCCAGGCGCGCCCGGCGCTCCGGCTCCGCCTCCACGATTTCGAGCGCGGCCAGCGCCGCGCCGAGCTGCGCGGGGGCCGGCGCGGTGGTGTAGATGAAGGAGCGCGCGCGGTTTATCAGGTAGTCAACCGTCGTCCTCGACGCGCAGATGAAGCCGCCCAGCGAGCCCAGTGCCTTGCTGAGCGTGCCCATAGAGATCGCCACTAAGTCTTCGACGCCCAGCAGCTCGGCCGATCCGCGGCCGGCCGGTCCCAGGCAGCCGGTGGCGTGAGCCTCGTCGACCATCAACCCCGCGCCGAAACGCGCGGCCAGCTCGCCAAGCTCTGCCAGCGGGGCGAGGTCCCCGTCCATGGAGAAGAGCCCGTCGGTCACTATCAGGCGCCGGCCGCGGGCCGGCTTCTCCAGGAGGCGGCGGAGCTTCTCGGCACGCCCGTGCGGGTAGGTCCGCAGCCGCGCTCCGCTCAGGCGCGCGCCGTCTATGAGCGAAGCGTGGTCCAGCTTGTCGAGGTAGACCTCGTCGCCCGGCCCCAGCAGCGCCGAGCAGGTGCCCACCGCGGCCTGGTAGCCGGTGGGAAAGAGCAGCGCGGCCTCGCAGCCTTTGAAAGCGGCCAGGCGCGCCTCGAGGCGCTCGGTGACTTCGAGCGTGCCGGCGATGAGCCGCGAGCTGCCCGAGCCGGCCCCGTATTCGCGGCCCGCCCGCGCGGCGGCATCGGCCAGGCGCGGGTCGCGGCGCAGGCCCAGGTAGTCGTTGCTGGCGAAGGAGACCGCACCCTCGGGAAGAGAGCGCGTCGAGCGGGCCAGGTCGGCGGCGGCCAGCTCACCGAGTTCGTCGGCCAGGGCGCTCTCGAAGGGCAGGGCAGCGTGGCGGCGGTCAGGCATCGGCTTCCGACTGCGGGACGGCCGGGCCCCCGTCCTCCAGACCGGCCTCCTCGTCCTCGCGCATCTTGGCGCGAATCTGGGCGATCTCCCTGCGCACCAGCAGGAAGGCCGGCAGGCCCACGGCGACGTTGAAGGTCAGCATCACCACCTGCTGCAGCGTGGCCAGGAAGAAACCCAAGTTGTAGCCGGTCTCCGGCCAGCGCTGCTCGAAGAACACCGCGAAGATGGCCTGGCCGAATCCCAGTCCCATCGGCGGGCCTATCGAGCTTATGGCCAGGCCGGCGGCCATGTAGAAGACGAACTCGCCCACGGCGATCTCGCCCATCCCCAGGGCCTTGCCCAGGAGCCACAGCACTCCGATCATCGCCCCGTGGGCCAGGATCGAGATGCCCACCGACGCGCCCAGCACCTTGTACTTGGCGCGATAAATCTTCACCGAACGGTAGAAGCGCAGGAACAGCATGCCCCCGGGGATATTCGCCAGCTTCGGCGCGATGGTCTCGCTCTCCCGGAAACGCTTGGAGAACATGAACAGGAAGCCCCCGGTCACGACCACCACGATGGCCATCATCACCACGGCGGCGGTGCGCAGCTTGGGCGCCTGCCAGATGGAGCCGAACCGTGCAGACATGGCCGCCGAACCCAGCAGCAGCAGCCCGAAAAGCCCCACGAACCGGTCGAAACCCACGGTGTAGACGGCCTCGGCCCGCCGCCCCCGGGGTTGGTCGCGGGCCACGTAATAGGCCTTGACCAGATCGCCTCCGGTGTAACCCACGCCGACGCAGTTGAAAAAGATTCCCACCAGGGTCAGGTGGAACACCCGCCAGAAGCGGACATCGAAGCCCTGGCAGCGCAGCAGCAGATACCAGCGCACCGCGCCGATCCAGGGCACAACTCCCAGCAGCCCGAAGGCGCCTACTACGTATCCCCAGTTGCCCAGGGCGGGGGACAGGCCGTCCCAGTCGACTGTTTTCATCTTGTCCGAGGACAACAGCCACCAGAGCAGCCCGATGGCCACCGCCAGCTTGATCCCCAGCACGATCAGCGATTTGGCGCGCTTGGTCACCGGGCAGTCTCCTGGGCCCTCAGCATTTCCACGAAACTCTCCAGCCGGTTCCGGCCCGCGGCCCCCAACGGCCCCGGGCGGTCGCATTCTAGCGTCAGGACCGGAAGGGGCAAACGCTCCTTCAGCAGGCGGCCCTGTATCTGCCGGTGGCAGAAACTCTGCACGTAATGAATGAGTCCGCGCGGCCGGCGGCGGGCCAGCTCTTCGCCGAGGCGCTCCGTGCGATGCGATACATCATACGGGTATGTGTAGGCGCAGTATATATCCTGTAAGTACGTATGTGCGAGAGACATCATAGTGAACTCAGCCGGCACTTCGTTGTAGACCAGGCGGCTCCCCAGCCCCTCAAGGGCCGCGAAGAAGTCCGAGGCGATGGGAGGAACCCCGGCGAGGGCCAGCGGCAGGGCGGGGGAGGGCAGGGGGCGCGCCCGGGCCTCGTCCAGAAAGGCCGCCAGATCGTGTTGGTAGGCCGCCGGATCACCCCGGAAGTCACTGGAAGAGACCATCCAGAAGTGGGCTTCCCCGGAGGTCACCTGGCCGGTCTCTGAGGCCAGGTGGTCGAGGTCGGCCAACAACTTGCGAACAGGATGCAGGCGTTTGCGCCACTCCTCGGCGGCGGGAAGGGCGGTGCCCAGGCGCGCGGCAAAGCTCTCGATAGCTCCGGCAACGGCCCGCGGGGTGCGTTCCAGGGGATAGGCGAACTCGATCGTGTCGATGCCCTCGCTCTGCAATATCTCCAGGAGCGCCCGCGTGTTGGAGCAGTCCCCCTGGACCACGCCCACCACGCGGCGTATGCCGGCCCGGCGGCAGGCCGCGTAGATGCCCTTGATCCAGGCGCAGGAGTTGCGCGGGAAGCCGGCGCGCTCGGCCTCCTCGACATATTCCAGCGGGCGCTCCGCGGAAATGAACAGGTTGTTGAGGTCAACCGGCACAAGGCCGGCGGCGTAGATCACCTCCACGGGAATCGTGGTGGTAATGCCGATGCGCTCCTCGCCCGGGGATTTGCCCATTGCGGCAAGCTTATCGCCGTCCCTGGCCGGCGTCAATAGGGTAGGGCGGGGCGGAGAAGCTTGATTGTGAGGCGAGGCGGGGGATATAATCGCCACATGCGCCCGATTCTCTCCGCTCTGCCGATCATCGCGGTCTTCTGCGCGCCGCTGCTGGCCACCGCCGGCGAGCCGGCCACGCCGGCGGACATGGCGAAACTCGTCAAGCTCCTCGGCGACGACAAGTACAGCGTGCGGGAAAAGGCCACCCGGGACCTCCGCAAGCTGGGCACCGCCGCACGCGCCGCCCTGGAACAGGGCGTCAAGAGCAAGGACCCGGAGATACGCGAGCGGGCCTCGCGGCTGCTCCGGGCGATAATCTGGAAGCTGTCCCCCAAGCTGGCCGGCAGGTTGGGCGATTTCAGCGAGCGCTTCGCGAAGTACGTGGAGGCCCCCGAGGGGACCAAGCTGCGGCTGCTCTCCGACCTGCGCGGCCGCGCGCCGGTCGCGGCCGAACCGTACATCCTCCAGGCCGCCAGGGAAGAGACCAGCCATTACGCCCAGTCCTGGATGGTCGAACTCCTGAGCATCTACCGCAGCGCGGCCGCAGAGAAGGCGGTGCTGGCCGCCTCGCGCCGCGAGGACCGCTACTGCCGCTCCCGGGCAGCCGCGGCGCTCGCCCGGTTCGAGGGGAAGAAGGCCACGGCACGCCTGGTGGGCATGGTCATCGACGACGACCCCACCGTGCGCAGCGCGGCGCTGAACTCCCTGGGCCGGCGCGGCCCGCTGGCCGCCCCCGCCGCCCCGGCGGTGATCAAGAGGCTGGCCGACGTGGAAGGGACCGTCCGCGGGGCCGCGGCCAGAGCCGCCGGGAGCATCGGCGACCGCAAGGCGCTGGAGGCCCTCTGGAAGCTGACCGGCGCGGGCGAGAGCTCGGTCGGGACCAGGGCGCGGGCCATCGAGGCCATAGGCCGCCTGGCGACCCCTGACGAGAAGCGGGTGGTCACCAAGCTGGTCAAGCTGCTGGACGACCCGCTTCCGGCGGTGCGCTCCACGGCACTGAGGACGCTGGTGGAGATGCGCGCCCGTTCGGCGCTGCCCAGGCTGGGGAAGCTCCTGGACGACGGGGACCCCGACATCGCCAGCGAGGCCGCCAGCGCCCTGGGCGTTCTGGGCGGGGCCCAGGCCCGCAAGAGCCTGCGCAGGGCGCTGGCCGGGGCCAAGAGCGAGTCGGTGCGGATCGCCGCGGGGAACGCGCTGCTCTTCATGGGCGACCGGGAGTCCGCGCCAAAGGTCGCCAAGATGATGTTCGGCCGGAACGCCAACACCGCCTCCGTGGCCGCCCGCGCGCTGGGCATGACCGGCGAACTCAAGTGGGCGGGCGAGCTGGTCAAGGCGGAGAAGCACTGGAAGACGGAAAGCTTCCGCCTGGCCTCGCTGGAGGTCCGCGCCGTCAACCTGCGCGAGCCGGCGGCCCTCAAACTGCTGGCCGCGCACATCAAGACCCAAGACGATTACGCCCGCGCGTCCGTCCTGCGTGACCGCGCGCTCTTCACAGAGGCAGCCGAACTCATCGCCAAGACCTCCAGGACGGAGATCGACCAGCCGCGCACGCTCTCGCAGGTGGGGCTCTTCGAGGTGCTGGCCGCCAGGGGAGGGCAGGGCCTGGCCAAGCTGCGCATGGCCGCCAGAATGGCCCCCTTCGACGCCGTCATTGCCAACAACCTGGCCTGGTTCCTGCTGGTCGGCCCGGAAGGCAAGCTGCGGCGCCCGGTCGAAGCCCTGAGGATCGCCGAGCGCGCTGCCAGGCTGGAGCCGCGCACCGGCTACATCCTGGACACCCACGCCTGGGCGCTCTTCCGCAACGGCAGAAAGAAGGAGGCGCTGGCCCTGACGGAGGAGGCCATCCGCTGGGCGCCCCTGGACCGCTGGCCCCGCCTGGGCGATCCGGCCGGCGTGGACGTGCTGCGCGTCCACCGCGCGCGCATCCTGACCGCGCTCGGCCGGCGGGAGGAGGCGCTCAAGGAGCTGGCCGGGGCGCTGGCCCGCCACCCGCGGAGTCCGGAGATGGCCGTCGAGGCCGCCCGCGCCTACTGCGACCTGGGCCTGACCCGCAAGGCCCTGGGGGAGCTCGGCCGCATGCTGAACCTGGGGCGTCCCGCCCTGGAGACCCTGCGCCTGGATCCCGAACTGGCCCCGGTCCGCAAGGATCCGGACTTCAAGAAGCTGCTGGAGCGCGCCACGGCGGATCGCAAGAAGGTCAAGGCCATGCTGGGCGGGCCAGCGGCCGAGAAGCTGCGGCCGCGCGGTCCGGACGCTGGCGCAATCCCGAGAATTGACGACGCCTTCGAACAGTTGGAGCAGGGCGGGGGGGGGGGAGCTGAATGCCATCTCAGCCGGAGATAACCCTGCCCGAACCCGATTACAGCCCGCCGCCGCTGCCTGCCGGCTTTCCCCGCTGGAAGCACTTCGGCTGGGACGGGTGGCAGGTGGAAACCCCGGTGGACTGGGACCTCGGCGCCCTGGAATCCGGCCCCAAGGGCGGCTACTTCCGGCTGGACGACGAGTTCGAGCCGCGCCTGATGGTCAGATGGCAGCCTCTGAAAGGCAGGTTCGACCCCGAAAGGGCCATTGAGCGGCACTTCAAGAAGCACCGCCGCGCCGCCGGCCGCGGCGGGACCCAGCCGCTGCTCAAGATCGGCGCTTCGCTGCCCGGGCTCCGCAAGGCACTCAAGGGGCTGCCCTACGAGACCTACTCGCTCCAGGAGGACGGCAACCGTTCGCTGGGCCTGGCCGCCTTCTGTCCCGAATGCAAGCGGGCCTTCATCGCGGAGATGACCACCAACCAGACCGGTGGGGCGGGGGAGAGGCTGGTCAAGCGCGTGCTGGGGTCGCTCCGCGACCACCCCAAGGGCAAGCTCGCCCGCTGGGAGGTTTTCGGACTCTCCGTGGACCTGCCCGCGTCGCTGCGCGCGGTGCGCCACACCTTCAACCAGGGCTACGTGGGACTCTCCGCCGCCGAGCCCGGGATCCGCGTGGAGGTTTCCCGCTGGACCCTGGCCAACATGCATCTGGGCGAAGTCAAGCTCAAGGAGTTCCTGCAGCGCCACTTCCTCAAGAAGCGCGACATGCCACCCGTAACCATAAAGGACGTCGTCGTCCAGTCGCACCCGGCCTGCATATTCCACACCAGGCAGCGCCTGCTGGAACCGGTCCGCGCGCGCGTGCGCAACGTGCTCGCCGTGAAGAATCCCGCGTACCGCACCGGCTTCATCTGGCACTGCCAGACTTCCAACCGCATCCTCATGTTCACGCTGGGCAGCCACAAGCCCCGAGATATCGGCACCGCCCGCCTGATGGCCTCGCGCCTGCGCTGCTGCAAGGTGATCCACTGATGGCCGGCCTGCTCGGACAACTGACCAAATCCTTCTTCAGCCGCCGCCGCGGGCAGGTGGACCGCCGCCGCAGCCTGGCGCTCAAGCCGCTCCGCAACCCGGACGTCCCCTGGGCCCCCCACGACCCCTACGACGGCCCGGTGACCATCGACATCCCGCTCCAGCGCCGGGCAATCCCCAAGCCCTTAGTCTGGGTCGCCTCCAAGCTGGCCCGCAAGACGCCTCCCAACATCCGGAAGCTGCAGCTCGATCCGGTGGGCTCCTTCGTCTGGCGCTCCGCTGACGGGCACCGCTCGGTACGCGAACTCATATGGCTCCTGGCCGCCGAGTATCGCCTCAACCGCCGCGACGCCGAAGTCGCCTTGCTCGAGTTCCTCGGGCAGCTTTCCCAGCGCAACCTGATCGGCTTCGCGCATATCCAGCAACCCGGGACGCAGCAGGGCACCTGAGCCCAACGCGAGCGCTTTTGGCGCCAAGAGGCGGGATTCCAAGGTGTTTCCGCAAGGTCCGATAATATATGCGACGTTGCAGAGTCGCATTGAGGGAGGGCGGCAACCCAGGAGAAACCGGCCGGCGGGGGTTAGATAAACCAGACCCCGCACCACGATAAGCCGGAAGAAACCCGGGATTGAGGCCCCTCTTTTAGGCCTAATCACCCCGACACTGAGAGGAGGTGTCGGCGGACGATTAGGCGTATTTTTTCGCTCAAAACACTTGACAAGGTTTCGTGGGGGGACCGGAAACCCGGCGTCCGGACGGTATGCCGGGAGGGAGTTACACTGTTTTGGGTAAGAAGAAGACCGATCCGCCCCCGGCCGAGGAGCGCGAAGCGGCCGGGGCCGCGGTGATGGAAGAGGGGGAAGTCCCCGAGATAAGCGACGCGGAACAGCAGCGCGCCCTGGAGCGCATGGAAGCCGCGGAGACCTTCCGGGATTTCATGCGGGCGGGCGGGTCCGGCGACGAGGTGGACGTGAAGATAACCCGCCGCGGTCCCAAGAAATACGTCAGCCGGGCCGGCAAGTTGGTCACGGTCGACGTCGGCTACTGCGACACCGTTCCCCTGGAAATCCTGCGTCCCGTTCCCGAGGAAACGATCGCGCAGCTGTGGGGCGGTGGAGTCTACACCGTCCAGGGGCTCTTCGAGGGCCAATCCCTCAGGGGATACACGCTGAAGGTCGGCGGCAACCCGCTGCCGATCGAGCGCGGAGAGGTCGAGACCGCCGAAGAAGCGAAGCCCGCGCAGCTGGACCCCCTGGCTCAGCTCGAAAAGCTGGCGGGGGTAATGGCCATCCTGCAGGGGGGAAGGCCGGACCGCGACCCGGTAGACGAGATCCGCCGCCTCCGGGAACTCGACGAGGAGTTCCGGCCCGCGCCGTCGGCCGCCGCGCCGGCCGGAGACGACGTTGACGACGAGCTGGACAAGGTGATGGCGAAGGGGGAGAAGAGCGAGGAGGACGAGAAGTTGGACGGATGGGTGAGGTTCGCGCAAGTCTGCCTCGAAGGCCTCAAGGTGCTCACCGGGGAAACCCCCACGACCCCCGAGGCCGCGGTGAACAAGATGCTCACCGATTACATGAATGCGAAGATCACGACGGAGGAACTGGCCAAGACGCTTCGCAAGTACGCGAAGGGCGACGAGCTGGAGGCCATCAGCTGCCTCGACCCCAAGAAGGCGCCCGCGCTGCTGGCCAGGAAGTACAAGCTCAGCGACGAGGTCAAGGATTATTTCGAGGGCGCCGCTGGCCAGCGGAAGCTCCGGGACCTTCAGAAGGCGCTTGAGTCGTGACCAGCAAATACAAGAAGAAGCACAAGTGCCCGGCCCCGGACCAGTGCCCGCTCGGCGTGAAAGAGGAGGGCTTTCCCTGCCTCTTCGCCGGCCAGCAGAAAAACACACAGACCGGGCAGATCGTCGGGAGCTGCGCTCTTGCCGATGTGGTCTACGGAATCCAGGATCAGATGCAGATGGCGGCGCGCGCGGCGGCGGGGATTGTTCTCGCCGGCCCGGGGTTTCCGCCGGGAGGAAAACCAAGCTAGACCAACAAGGGAGGTCCGCAATGAAACCTGATACGAAGTGGCTCCTCTACGCGATAGGCGGGTGCGCCTTCTTCCTGCTGGCCGTGGTCTGCGTGGCGGCCGGCTTCAACCCGTTCGCCTGGGCGTGGGGCCTGGCTATGGACCTGGCCCGCGCGATTGGAGGTGCGGGATGATGATCCATTTTCTCAAGACCTTCCCGGAGTTTTTCGAGGCGACCCTTTCAGGTGAGAAGCGTTTTGAGGTCCGGCATTCGTACTGTCGAAAATTCGAGAAAGGAAACGTTCTCTGCCTCCAAGAGTTCACCGAGGGACGCTACACCGGACGCGTCTACTGGGCGCGGGTGATCGCTCTTTGGCTACTGCCCACCGAACTCGCGCCGGGTCCCCTCTGCGGAATGCAGATCGAGCCGCTGAGCTGGCTTGACCTTGACGAGCTGACGCCGGCGAGGGGGAAAGCATGAGAACGAATCAGAGCGCGCTCTGCCTGGGCTGTCGCCGGCACGTACCGGTCGGCGACGTGACGGCCAGGGCGGGGCAGAACGGTCAATACGTCCTCTGTGCCAGCTGCGTAGAGGCCGGCTTCAAGTTTAAGAGGATGTCCGAGATCTACGTACACATGCAAAGCCGGAAGGTGATGCTCTTCGCTCCCTCTGACGGGCGCTGGCACGGTGCCCGCATCGTCAAGGGGGAGATCCTGAAAGAGTGCGCCCAGCGGGATCCGCAAGAGCAGCTCTCGTTAAAAGCTTAACAAGGGAGAGAAGAAATGAAGATCGACATAGGACAGACCGGCGAACACCAGCACGTAATCCTGAAGGACAACGACGGAAAGACCCTGATCGAGGGCGTAGACTACGCCGGCCACGAGGCCGCCCACGCCCTGAACAACACCGAGGGGAGCATGATCCAGGCGGCTGCGCGGATCCTCGCCAACCGGGAGGCCTGCGCCAGGCTCGCCCCGATGCTCAAGGGAACGCTGGAAGAGATAACGGCCGGCATGAAGACGCCCCGCGCCGACGTCGTCGACGTCGTCGAGGACACGAGGCCCCGCGCCGGCAAGCTGGGCGACCTGGACAACCGCCAGGAGCTGGCGGGCCTGGCCGGCGACGTCGAGCTGGACAACCAGACATGGGAGGACCTGAAGGACTGCGAGAAGGGAGGGCGCGTCCTGATCGTCGGCCCCAGCCCCAACGTGAAAGCGGACCTCGACGCCCTGGACCCGTTCGCGGTGTCACCGCGGATCCTGATGAACTTCGCTCCCCTGGCGGCCGGCGGTGACTACTGGGTACGCGGCGACGATGACTGGCTGAAATCGAAGAAGCTCCGGACCTTGACCGCGCAGATCGTTGGAGAGGTCCGTTCATGGGAGACTCCGCCGGTCGGCCTGATCGCCGAGGGCGGAAGCCCCTGGATGAAGAACGCTTTCCAGTGTCGCTTCACTTCCAACGTTCGGAACAAACCCGATCGGGATCCTTTCGAGCTGCTGGCCGGCCTGGGAATGCCGCGCGGGCTGGGCACCCTGGGGATGGCGGTAGGCCTGGCCGTGTGGGTGGGCGCCGGCGAGATCGTCCTGGCCGGCTGCGCGTTCGAGCCGCAAGAGGGGAGGATCCACTTCTACGACGACGCGCCCGAAGGCGAGGCCGACTTTCAGGACCACGCCAACAGCGCCCAGGTGTTCCGGGATTTCTTCACTAACCTGGTGCGGACCGTGGAGCCGTGGCTTCAGAAGAGAGGGATCAAGCTGCGGTACACGGAGCCGAAGTGGAACGTGCAGCTGCGCGATAACCCGCCGAAGAATGCCCGCCGCGCCCTGGCCCAGCAGGAGCGCGACCTGGCCGACCAGGCGGCCGAGGCCGCGGCCGCCGAGGCCCCGAAGTGATCCGCGCCATTGACTTGTGCGCGGGCGCTGGCGGCTGGGTCTGCGCCGCGCGGGGCCTCGATGTCGAGATAGTCCTGGCCGTGGACCTGTGGGATGTGGCCTGCAAGACCTACGAGATCAACAACCCCGGGACGAGGGTGGTCCAGGGAGATCTCCGCGACCCGGAGATCCGCGAGCTCGTGGGGTCCTACGCTGGCCAGGTGGACCTTGTCCTGGGCGGGATCCCCTGCGAGTGGATAAGCGTCTACCGCAACGTCGCCGGGGGGGTGTCGGAGCCGGAGAAGGCCAGAGAAAGGGAAACCCTGGACTCCGTCCTTGATCTCCTCAAGGTGCTGTCGCCGCGGTGGTGGTGCCTGGAGGACGTGCGGGGACTGGTGAAGCAGCTCCCGATCTTCACCCCGTGGGTGGAGATCGACGCGGCGGAATACAGCGGCCAGCGCCGGAAGCGCATCTACGTCGGCGAGTTCCCCGCGCCGCGAGCGCGGGCGAGTTCCAAGCTGCTGGGTGACTACCTCCGCCCTGGTCCCTACCGGATAGGCAAGCGGACTTGGCTGTCCGAGGTCGTTACATCCTCCGCGTTTGCCGCCGACAAGTGCCATGGGCTGCGAGAGGAGCGGAAGTCCCTCACCGTCTGCTGCTGGTCCTCCAGGAGGGACAAAGAGGTGGCGGTCATCGATGACCGGTTGCCCGGAGGCAAACGGCAGGTCGAGTGGCAAGAGGCCGCGCGCCTTCAGGGCTTCCCGGAAGATTATCTCTTCTACGGTCCGCCCTCGGACGTGTGGACGATGATCGGGAGAGCCGTCCAGATCGACACCTGCCGGGCCATCCTGGAGGCCATCGTGAAGGAGAAAGCGGCCGCGGGGATCCCCGCGGAGTTCCAATCCGCAAATAGAGCATAATTTAGTGAACGCGAGGGGGCCTGGCTGCGTCCTGAGTATGCGCCGGTGAGCCAGCCAGGCTCCCGCCTTCGGGGGGAGGCACCTATGCCGTACTTCTCTGCATCGAGCGACGTCCAGCTGCTACGCATGATGAAGCGCGACCCCGGGCGGGTGGTGGAGCTGATCCGGGGCGGCCAGGCTGTCCACAAGGACCACCTGGCCGAGCTGCGCCGGCTGCGCGGCCGGGTGGCCGGCCTGCAGCAGCAGAGAGCGAAGATCAAGGATCTACGTGGCCAGGTCGCTTGGCTGAGGGGGATCGTGGAGCGCCTGGCCGGCGGCCAGGCCAGGGGAGGGCGGGGGAGGGGTGTTAGGGAGATCCCCGGCGCAGCAGGGTCTTAACGTCTTCCTTGATCTCGCCCACGTCGGCCTTCAGGTGGTCCACCGTGCTCTCTGTGCAGCCCTGGCGGTAGCGCAGATCTGCATAGGCCCCGCCGAGCGCTCCGACGATCCCCAGGGCCAGGAGGACCAGGCCTATCACTCGGAGCGTCCCGTTGCTTTCAGCCTTCGCCATTTCCAGGTCTCCTATGTCGGGCAGGGGTGAGATCGTCGCTCTGAGGCAATCCTGTGGCCAAGGAATCAGGCCCGTGGCCAGGCCCCGAACGAAAACAGGTGACTTGCGGCCGGGAGGGCATTCCAGGACTCCTACGCGACGGCCGCCGCGCGCCTCCCACGGGCCATTGTGCCGCCGCTGGCCGGCGTGTGATTGATTTCTCCCTCGGTCAAGGTGCGCTGTGTGTCGCCGTCGCTCCCGAACTTCGCGCGGATCTTCGTGTAGCGGCCAATCCAGTCGGTCTCGGCCTGGAGGTTCGCCAGGGTGAGGTAGCTTGACCAGTTGGACGGGCTGGGCGTCTCACCGCAGGCGTAGGAGAACGTGATCCCGGAGGTGTCGCCGTTGAAGTCGATCGAGGACGCATCCCACGTCCCCGAAGCGTTGCCGTCGATGTCGACCAGCGTAGCGACGGGATCTCCGGTGGAGAAGCCAGCGTACCAGCGCCACTCTTTGAGTTCCATTAGCTTGACTGCATTGGGCGGTCGCCGCTGGGCCAGCCAGTAGAGGGTCGCGGGAAGATCAGTTACGCCGATGAGCCTAGCTACAACCTGCTCCGTGGCGTAGTCCCCCACCCCGCCCTGAATGGTGAGTTCAACTACGCGCGGATTTCCGGCCACATTATTCTTAATGTAGGCCCGGAACGTATACCACATCGTAGCGTCAAAAATAAAGTCGTAGTAGGCGTCCGGTACTGCGGCTGAAAAATAGCCCGTCATGCTGAGGTACACAGTGCTCTGCCTATAAACCCTAATATCAAGCCCCGTTATCAAAACTTTTGCAGCGTCCATCCCCACGACACTACTACCGGCAGAGGGCGTTAAGCCCCGCTCTTTCCATTCGAAATACCCCAGCGCCCGACTGACACCCGCACTGCGTGCTATCCCGTTGGCTCCCCAGTTGCCGTTGCCATTGAGGCTGACCACGCCACCGGCCAGATTCACGTTGCCGCCCGAGTCCGTTTCGTCCCAGGCCGACAGGTCGGCGAAGTCGTCAGTCTCGACGTTGAGGTACTTGAGCTGGATCCGGGCATCGTCGCTCCCGGCGACGTAGCCCAGGAGGTCCGGGTCAGAGAAGGACGCGCCGGCCAGCTCGATGCGCTGACTCACCGGTCAGGCCTCCGGAGCTGGCTCGGGGTACTCTCCGGCCTTGGCCCGGCGATCCCACTCCAGGGCGACGTGCCGGTATCCTTCGGCCAGGCGGGCCAGGTCCTCGCCCTGGGCGGCGGAGAAGCCCGCCAGGGTCAGCTCGTCGGCGCTGACAGCACGATCGGGGGCCGCGGAGCCTTCTCCCGGCCGCGGCCCGAAGAGCCAGCCCTTGAGGTCGCCACCGTAGAGAACGTAATTCTTCGCGTGCAGGACGGCGGCCGGCTCCATGCCTACGACGGCCACGCGGATCCGGTCTTGCGCGCCGGCGATCGTCTCCAGGATCTTCGCCATTGTCCGGTAGCCGGCGGTCACGTCTTCGGGCAGCTCGCGCACCAGGGCGGCGGCCGCGTCGTAGCTGGGGATCTCTTTGGGGGAGAGCCACGAGAAGGGATTCCAGAAGGTCATGCGCGGCTCCTATCCTACGTCGTGGCCGGCGACGAACCAGGGGTTGGCTCCCATGGCGGGCTTCGGGACAAGGTCGCTATTGGGGATGGCGAAGGAAAAGTGATCAGCCGCGGACTGAAAGGTCAGCTCCAAGTAGATCTGGAAGCCATAGACCGTCCCCCCCATGTTCTCCTGGTAGGTGCGGCGCGTGTTCATCAGCGACGGGTACATGTAGTAATTTCCGCCCGCCGAGTAAGACCCGCTGACCTTGCAGATCGTCTCGGCCACGTCGGAGCCCTTGGCCAGCCCGGCGATGTCGTTCCAGACCAGGGCGGACGTGTCGAAGTCCTCCTTGATGGGGACGGTATGAAGAATCGCCTTAACCCACCCACTGCCGCCCGCGGTGAAGCTCCACCCGGCTCCGTTGGCCGGCTCCCGGCAGAAGGCGGACATGTGCCCGGATACGAACTTCGCCGGCTGCGCCAGGTGCAGGAAAGTGTCGTACCGCCTGTTCGCCGACCCGGGGATGCCAGACCCGGTGGCCCGGAGCTCCATCTGGTGGTCGTGATTCACCGTCGGGTTGTGCTCGTCGCACCAGCAATAGTCGTCGATGCCTACGAGCTTCGACCAGGCCCAGCCGGAGGCGGCCAGCTCCCCGCCGGTGTCGCTCACCGCGACAGACTCGGCGAACTCCCTCCTGCCCCGCGCCCCCACGGCGGCGCCTACCCGCCCAGCTCCGCGTAGCGCACGTCGGCGGTGGAGCTGGCGGCAATGACATACAGGTCCGTGTCCGGCCCCAGGTCTATGATGTCGCTGGCGCCGGCGGCCACCTCGATCCCGTTGGCGCTGGTTACCCCGCTGTTGCCCCAGTAGATGGCCACGGCCCCCAGGTTCTGGATCCGGATCATTCGCCGGCCCTTCGACGCCGTGGCCGGGCACTTGCCGGCCGTCGTCGTTGCCGTGACCGTGCCGTGGGCGAGGATCTTCTTCAGCGGGGCAAGCTCGATGCTGTCAGCGTCGAAAGGATCCATGCTAGAGTTCCTTCTCCCAGATCACGCCCTTGAAGCGGCCCTTGGCCGTGGTGCTCCCGGAGCTGAGCTTGGCCTGGAGGGAAACCTTGTTGCCGGCCTCGATGGGGATCCAGACCTCTTCCAGCTCGTTGGCGCGGAAGCCTCCGAGGATCGCTTTGATCCCGTCCGGATAGTCGGGCACCGGAGAGCCGTCCTTGAGCAGGCGCAGGGAGAGGTTGACCTGGTCCTCGTCGTCGCAGTCGAAGCCCCAGGCGCGGATCCGTCCCTGACAACCTCCGGGACATTTGTACTCGATTACGACCTTCCAGGTGGTGCCCACGCTGACGCCCACGGCGTGCGGCCCGAGGGAGCGCTGCTCTCTCCCCATGCGCTTGTCGGTCATCGTGGAACCTCCTAGAGCGCGTAGAGCCAGCCGAAGAGGTAGAAGTAGATCGCGTTGGTGGACCCGGAGAGGTCGGCCAGCTCGATCCTCAGCGTCTCGTCGTCGGCCAGGTGCAGGGGCACCGACAGCGGGAAGGGCTGGCCCAGCGTTCCCGAGCAGGCCGCGCCGTACAGCGGACCGCCGGACAGGAAGCCCCGCCGGCTGTGCTTCAGCCGGTAGGTGAAGGCGTCCGAGGTCACCGAACGGGTGATGCCCACGCCCTCGAAGCGGTAGCCGGCCGGGGCCTGCACCCGCCCGCTGGAATGGCCGTTGGCGCTGACCGACTTATAGAGCCCCATCCAGCAGGGTTCGCGGCCCAGCTCGTAGCGGTCGGGCACGCCGTCGAGCTCCACTCCGTGCAGGTTGAGGCGCACGGTGTTGGCAGCTCCGGACGTGGACCGGCCGAAGAGGCGCAGCCGGCTCCCGGGCCTTACATACCAGGGCTGGTCCAGCACCAGGGGCTCGGCCCCCGTGCCGGCCATGCAGTCGGGGACAACTCCGCGGTTGTCGTCGCTGTCGGCCTCCACGATTGCGAGCTGCTCGTTGAAGCCGCTGGCGTTGATCGGCCGGCAGACCGCCGAGTTGCTGGTGCGGTCCTTGGTGAGCGCGTCCACGCGCAGCCACCTGGACGGCGAGGTCTGCTTGTCGATCAGGTTGCCGTCCGCCGCGTGGGCGTTCTGTAGCTCAAGCGTGAAGTTCTTCATTCTCGAGATCTCCGCCAGGCGGCCGCCCCGGGGAGGCGGGGGCCTCCCCGGGACTTCGCCGTTGCCGATGGGGGTAACGCGCTCAGCCGGCGATGGCGCCCTGGTCCTCGAAGCCCCGGCCCGTCCAGGTCACGTCGAGGGTGTTGCCGGTGGTCAGGGCCATGATGGTTTCCAGCTTGAGCTGGACCTTCCACTTGATGGCCTTGCCGTGGCCACCCTCGCCCTTGCCGCGGGCGTCCATCTCGATCGGGGGATCGAACTGCTGCATCGAGTCGGGGTCGGGCGAGCCCAGCGTGCCCCAGAGGTCCCGGCCGGCGGTGACCAGGTCCTGGCTCTCGACCATCAGCCCGCTGCCGCCGGGGAAGTCACGCACCGGGCACCAGGGCAGGACCGGGAACCCGTCGACCTCGATCTGGAAGAGCGCGCCGTTGAATATCTTGATCAGCGCGTCGCGCACGTCGGCGGGCGTCGAGGAGAGCCCGATCTGCCAGCCGCACCCGTCCAGGCGCTGATACCAGCCCGGGGGGGTCTCGCCCTTCTCGGTGAGGTTGGTGTCCCAGTCGTCGTAAGTGCCGTCGTCGTTGCTGCCGGCCCCCACGAAGGTGATAGGGGTCGTCGCCGCCTGCGTGGCGGTGAGCTGCCGGCGGAAGAAAGGCCTCCAGGCCAATTGTCTCTGTGCCATGCTCTGTCCTCCTGTCAAAGATTCTCAGAGGCGGTCTCTCCGCCGCCAGGTCGTTTTGCTATCAGGCCCAGCGCCGGTTCCGGCCCCAGGTCCCCCGGCCGACGCCGGCCAGGTCATCCACCACCCGGCCCACGCCGGCCGTCGCGCCACTTGCCGCCGGAGCCGCGATCTGCGGCCGGAGCACGTCCTGGATCTTGGGGCTGACGTGCTGCTTGAACAGCGTGGCCAGCAGCAGCGCCCCGCCGCCGGCCAGCACGTAGCCGGCCTTGTTGGCGTCGAGCAGCTTGATCCGCTTGGCCGCGTAGACCCCGCCGACCAGCAGCCCCAGGGCAACCAGGTCCCCGGAGATGGCCTCCCACTTGATGGTGGGCCACTTGGCCTTGAGGTAGGGGATCAGCCGGGTCATGACCTCGCGGACCGCGACGATCCCGCCGCCGGCCAGCGCCGCCTGCCCCAGGCGCTTGACCACCTTGGCGACCATGTCCCGCCGGCCGACCTTCCGGCCGATCTTGCTCTTCGGCCGGCGCGCGGCGATCCTCGACTTCTGGGCCTTCCTGGCGCCGCGGGACTTCTTGCGCTTGGTCTTGCTCTTGCTGGGGCTCTTCCAGCTCCGCGCCGCCTGTTTCATGGTCGCCCCGGCGTTCATTTCCCGCTGGACGTGCCGGTTGTAGGCGCTCAGTTTCTTCTTCTTGGCCATCTCTCGTGCCTCCTGCGCTCCCAATGAAAAAGCGGGGGGCCGGGAGCTGTCTCAGCTCCCCCACCGCCCCGCCCGCGGGCGACCTGTCAGGCTGTCAGATCCCGGCCGAAGGAGCTACCCAGGCCGGTCCGCATTCCTCCTACGCTTGCCCCGCTTTCGCTTTCGCGTGGCGGAGCCTCATTTCGTCTTCACTGATCGGCGAGCTTCCCAGTTCCGTGTTCATGGCCGCGCCGAAGCCGGTTCCCATGCGGTCCGCCGCGCGGGAGACCACTCCGAAAGCGCGCTTCCAGCCGGAGCCCTTCTTGAGGACAACGCCGGTGAGGAGACTCAAGGCCAGGTTGCCGACCAGGGAGGCCCACGCCAGGAAGTTCTTCTTGCGGAGATCTCCGGCCAGCTGCGCTACCTTCTTCGCGCGCTGCATGGCCCCGTCGATCCTCGCATGGACGGACTGCACCCGCGCGGCATTCTCCGCGGCGAGCTGCCCGGCCTCGGCCACGATATCCAGGGCCTTCAGCGCGTCGATCTTCCCGGCCGCGGCGTCGGCCTTCACCTGGCGGATCCGGGTGGCGATTGACTTCCCGGCCTCCACCAGGCCCGCCAGCTCATCCCCCAGCTCGGCGAGCTGCTCGGCCAGGGCCGCGCCCTCTACCTTGGCCTCGTCGTAGAGCCCCTGTTCCTCTTCGCTGAGCTGCGTACAGCCCACGAAAAGAAGGACACTGCCCGCCAGCATGGCCAGGGTAAGCCACGGGCGGCCCCTCAGCGCTCTTCGCATGGTGGTCAGCACGGTATGGCCCTCCAGTTTCCGCGTCGCCCTGCGGCGATTACTCGGCCGCTACGGGCATGCCAGACTTGATGGCGGCCCGGCCCGCCGCCTTCTTGCGGTCGCGCTCGCGGGCCGCGTAGCGCTCCGGCCCCATTTCCTCCAGCTTGGCCGCCTCGCGGTCGTCGCCGTCCTTGTGGGCCTGGAACTCCACCTCGATCCCCAGCTCTTCCAGCTGGGGCACCAGGAAGACCTCGACCGGGGCGTCCACCTCCGGGGCGCCGTCCGTGTTCCTGATCTTGCGCTTGCCCAGGACCATGTAGCCGCCCAGGCCGTCGACGATGCTCTTCAGAGAGCAGCGGTGCTTGGCGGACCGGTACTCCACGCCGCCGGCGCGGACTATCAGCTCGCAGAAGCCCGGGAAGTCGAAGGGGTTGTAGCGAATGAACACGCTGACCCGCTGGGGAAGCTCGCTCAGCGCCTTGACGGCGGCCAGGAACTCGGCGATGGTTTCGATCTTGCTCATCTCATGTCTCCTGAAAAAGAAGGCTTGCGAGGGGCCGGATCATGTGAATAATCCCGACCAGGAAACGTCGTATCGGGTGGGGGAGGGCGCTTTGGCGAAGAAGACTGCCATTGATTGGAGCAGGATCCTCGGCTGGGGAGCGATGACCGCCGCCGGCTGGCTGCTTTGGCAGGCAGTAAGCAGCACCAAGGGACAGATTCAAGTCTGGAGGTGCGGCTACTGCGGCGGCGTGATTCCCGGACACCCGCAACACTGCCCCCACTGTGGGACCGCTATCGGCTGGCCCAATCCCGGCCTGGCCGGCCCGCTGCCCGAACGGGGCACGGCCGACCTGAACTTTCCCCGCGTTCTCGTGGGCCTCCTGGTCCTCGCGTTCCTGGCCCGGGTCTCGGTGATTTACTTGCGGGCCTACTCGGGTTTTGAGGACGCTTCTGCCTGCCGGTTCCTGGAGTGGTTCATCGCTTTCGGCGCCGGCCTGCTCTGGGGTAGAGCCAGAGGCAGCACGGCGCCGACTCTCCATCCCGAAAAGAGCGCCAAGACAGAAGAACACTACCAACTCGGCCACGACGGCGAGGATGCTGAGCAGGATCTCAATCATCCCATCACCCCTACAAGCCGAAGAGAGGAGAAACGAGAATGAGCGCGAACGAGAACCCGCCGTACATCGTTATTTCCATGGACATGGTCGGTCCCGACGCCGACAAGGAGCTGGAGAATGCCCTGAACGAGTGCGCGGACAAGGGCTATGCGGTGAAGGCCCTTTCGACGTGCAAGAGGCCCGAACTTGCGGCAATCGTCATCATGGGGCGTCAGGACTAGGCCGCCCACGGACTGAAGAGGGGAGGGCAGCATGGAAGCGCCGATCGCGGTCCTGTTGGTGTTACTCGGATTCTCGGTCCTGGTACTCTGCACAGGGCTGGCCATCGCACTCCTCATTGCGGTCAGCAGGAAGAAGGCCGCGCGCATCTCTACTTCCCCCTCGCCGCCCGTATCAGGGAAGGCGCAGCCAGGAGAAGGCCCACCCCTCCAATAAGAGCCCAGGGCACTTTCGCGGGGCTCTTGCTGAACGGGTCTTTCTTGTCGTAGACGGGGGGCTTCTTGGTCTCTTTCTGGAACTCTCGGCTCTCGCTGCGATCTTGCGTCTCCAGGATCTTCCAGACGACTACGGAGACGGCGATGAGGATCAGCGCAACGGCGATAGCTATGACTATGGGCACCGCCACGGCCCCCAGACCCTCGCCCTCGACCAGGTAGCCGATTGCGCTCCTGACGGTGGAGGGCAGGGCGCTCGTCGCCACCTCGGCCAGGTAGGCCTTGGCCGCCTCTACCACCGGGACAACCAGCTCCACGTCGCCGGACATGGTCCAGCCGGTGAACTGACGCTGGATGGCCGCGACCTGGGCGCGGCGCAGCCGGACCTTCTCCTTCTCGGGGCCTTCCGGCAGGGCGTAGAGCCGCGCCTGCAGTCGGTTGTACTCGCCCTGCATGGCATGGACGGCCTTGTCGAGGATCCACTTCGGGAGCCGGTGGAGCTGATTGCGCGCCAGGCGCAGTTCCCCGGCCGTGGTAGCCATCTTAGATCACCCCGAAGAGCTTGGCGGCCAGCAGGGCGATCCCGCCGTAGCTGGCGACCTTCTTGAGATCCACGTCCCCGCCGGCGGCGATGGGCGAAGGCTGGCCGGCCTTGCGCACCGGGACCGACTGAAGCGCCCGCGCGGCGCCCTCGGCCCACTCGATCAGCATGTTCGCCGAAATGTCGCACCGCCAGGCGTGATGCCTCTTGCTGTGCGCCTTGGCGATGGCGTGCAGCGCCAGCCGCGCCGGGGTCACGAACGCCGCCGGCGCGGTGGCGGGGACGCCGTAGCCCCGCTGTTGGAGCATGGTCGCCACCCGCGAGAGGGCGGCGCGGACCTGGGCGATCACCGGCCCGCTTCCCTTGCGGGCCGCGGTGCGCTTCTCCGCGCCGCTCGGCCTGCTGCTGCCGAATATCTTGGAGATTCCCAGCTTCGAGAGCACGGGCAGCGCGGTCTTGGCCGCCCCGGCCGCCGCCGCGAAGGGCAGGAAGCCCAGCCCCTTGACCGTCGCCCCGCCGCCCACCACCGCCGCCGCCGCGTAAAGCGGGGCCAGGGTGCGGGGCAGGAGGTTGTAACGGGAGCCCCAGCCCGTCTTCGGCATTTTCGAGTCGAAGAAGGCGTGGGCGATCTGGATCTGGACGTAGTCTTTCACGGCCCAACCCAACCCGTCCAGGCTGGCGATGTTCCCGCGGTTGCTCCCGTCCACGATGGCCACGGGGCTATCTCCTCTTCTTGCTCTTGAGCAGCAGCAGCGCGCCCAGGCCCAGCGCGCCGACCACCGCGATGGTCCCCGTGCTGATCCCCGAGGCCGGCTTGGAAATCACCGCCGGCGCTGGGCGGACGGTCGGGGCCATGGTGATGGGTGTGAACAGCTCGCCGTTGTTGGGAAGGTACTTGTCTTCGAGGTACTCCGTCCCGAATTCCGCGCCGGTCTTGAAAACGTCCTGGACGGTGTCCTGAAACCAGCCGCCTACTTGTGAGATCATGCCGCGTTCCTCCTCGTAAACGCCGGTGGGCAGGTCCGCCCGCCAGCCCAGGGGGCGGTCCTTCTCCGTCGCGTCCATGGCGATCCAGTCGCCGGCCCTGGTGCGGGCCTCCACGAGAACATGCTTCCAGTCGCCGGGGATCGGCCCCTGCACCGCGATCCTGACCGGGTAGCCCACGTACTCCGCCGCCGCGCCGGCCACCGCGGCCATGTCGTCGCAGTCGCCCAGGCGGCGGTCGAGGGTCGAGGCCACCGGGTCGCCCTTGATCCGCGCGGAGCGGACGGTGTCCACGCCCACCGGGTCGCCCGTGTAGCGAATGGCGCCCTTGACCGCACCGAGGATGGCCCCCAGCTCGGCCAGCTCGTCCTTCTCGGGGGCGGCGCGGACGATGCCGTCAACCCACTGGCCCAGGCCGTGGAAGTCCCGCTTGCCGTCCTCGATCTTGCCGCGGATCCTCGCGCACATGGCGAGGACTGACGGCAAGCCCCGGGCGACGGTCGAGAAGTCAACTGCCATCTGGCCTCCAACAAAAGACACGGCCTGGAAGAGGGGGGAGGTCCTTTCGCCCCTCACCAGACCGCGCCTGCCGATCCGCATCCTCCGGGAGCTGCCCGGAGGGTATGTCTACACGCGCTTTAGCTCAGCGCGTCGCGCTGAATTTCGTCCTCGCCGGGTAGCAGATCGCCAATCCGGGAGGTCTGTTGGAAGTGATCCTTTTGACTTCCACCTGGAAGCTGCGGCGACGGGGGAGGGGAGCTCTCCCCCGCCGACCGCCGCCCTGATCCCCCCCTGGGAGCCGGATCGCCCTCGGGAGGCGCGAAGCTCTCGGCCTTGTAACCCAGGACCAGTGCATCCAACCGCACTTGTTGCATGCGCCGGAAGAGCTTCGGGGCTTTTCGTTGCATGTCGAACTCTAGAAGCGTCGTGCTCTTTACAACCTGGGTCGCCAGCTTCTTGAGGAGCGCGTCGGGCATCCGCTCCCGGGTGGCCGTTAGAAGCATCGACCGTTCCCTGTCGTCGGCCCGGTACTGATCCAGCTCCTCGGCCTGCTTCTTGGCGATCTGCGCTCGCCTGGCCTCCTTCTCCAGCTTCATTCGCCGATCCAGGTCCTTTTGAGTGGGGGAGGGCATCCAGCCCTTGACCCGGGCCTTCACGAAGTAGCTGGTAGGACTGAAGACGCGCCGGCTCTGCATGGCCTGCTGTACGTATCTCACAGCCAAACAGGTACGCGGCAGCTCCGCAGAGCAGAGCAGCCAACGCAAGGTGATCCTGCCGTGGTCTGTCCATCCCCAGTCCCTCAGTGCCTTTTCCAGCTGCTCCCGTAGAACCTGCTCGGAGCGCGGCAAAGCCTCTGTTCCTGAACGTTTACGTTCGTTCGTCCCTTCGGGGGTAAACGAACGAACGTTAACGTTTGGTCGCGCGTGAGACACCTCCTGCATAGCAGTTCTCCCAACCCGGCCCCGGGCTTTTCCGGTCCCGCGGCGGCCTCTGCTGATGCGCTAGCGCGTTTTCGTCCCTCTGACACCTGTATTATAACCCCTGTTTGGCCGATCCCGGAATTATTCTCAGGCTGGGCCTTGACAAAAGGCCTCCCGCGAGGCATACTTCGCATGTCGGGGTTAGGTCCGATAATATATGTTATGTTGCACAGCCAAGGGGGTCGAGGAGGTACTTCCCAAGACGGCTCTGTACCGGGCCTGGGCGGGGCGCTAATGATGAGTCGGATATGAGTTTCTTGGGCCGTCTGCGCCTGTCATGCGCAAATCATGGTGCGCTGATGCCTCGGCGGCCTGTCGGACGGATGCGGCGCGCGAACATGAGCCCTGATAGACTTCTGCGCGTGCCGAAGTGGCCGGCACGGCAACGCGAGAGCGCCTGGAGAAACGACTGGCGGGGCCGCGGCGTGAGCGCGGCGTATCACACGGGCTAGCGGCGTATCCTGACCACCAGCTCCACGCGGCGGTTTAGCTCCCTGCCCTTTGCGGTCTTGTTGGTGGCTACCGGCTTGCTCGAGCCGAAGCCCTGGACGACAATGTTCGCGGATCCCACTCCGACCTTGCGGAGGTGGGCGGCCACCGCCTTGGCGCGGTCCACCGAGAGCTCCTGGTTGTTCTTCCAGAAGCGCTTGGTGCGCTTGATCGGCTGGCTGTCGGTGTGGCCCTGGACGATGACCTTGGCGCCGGCGTACTTGCGCTTGATCAGCGAGGCTGCCTGACCCAACGCGCGGCGCGCCGCGGGGCGAACCGTGGTGCGGCCCGAGGCGAAGAGCACCTTGCTGCCGAGACTGAGCGTGAACGTCCGGCCGTTGTCGGTGACCGTGAACCCCTCGGCCTCCAGACGAGCGCGGTCATCGGGCTCGATGGCCGGGGCGGGCGCGGGTGCCGGGCGGGTCCGCTGCTGAGCGCGGAGCGCGGCGTTCTCGGCCTCCAGGTTGCGAATGCGCTCATCGTAGGCGTCCTTCCGCCCGGTGCAGCCCGTGGCCGCGACGAAAAGGACGGCGATGGCCAAGGTCGAGACTAGTAGCCTGTGCATAGCGCTCTCCTCATTATTAGCTGGCGGTCGGTCAGGACCGGCGCTGCGTCCCCTCTCCGAGTCTATTGAATAGCTGCGGGGGGCCGATGTCAAGGGGAATCTGGTCATAATGCCGTCTCGCGGCGAGAGTTGCGGATCTCGTCGCTCCCCTCCCCCACCCTACCCCAGCCGTTTGACCACGTAGTAACCGCGAACCTTCTGCCCCTTGGACCCCTCCTCAGCGGGACAGAGTCCAAAGCCCAGCGCCCTCCACATGGGGATCGCCTCGATCTTGTCCTCGGAACTCCAAGCCCGGAGCTGGCAGGTGCCCAGTTGGCGGGCGCGCTCCTCGCAGAGCTCGATCATCCGCCGGGCGATGCCTTTTCGCCGGAACTCGGGCGCAACCTCTATGACGTTGATGAAACCTTCCTGCGACGGGGGGACAGCGGTGCGGGCAGCGTCTTCACCCACACCCCGATGAAGCCCACCAACTCGTCTCCAGAGATGGCCACAATCGTGAAGCCGTTCTCAGTTGTGCAGTGCTCCGCGGCCCACGAGCCCCACCTTTCGCCGAGGCGCGCGATCAGCCCGCGGTCGGCCTCGATGTATTGGATGTCTTGCGCCTCCCCCAGCATCACCATATCGCACTGCCGCTACGTCGTTCAGCCCTGCCCGCCGGCGGCGGCGTCGGGTTTCTCCGCCTTGCCGGCGCCTTTCTTGTCGTTCCTGCCGTTCTTCTCTTCTTTGGGAGCCGGCTCCAGGGCGGCGGCGAAGACCGGCCCGAGACGCTCGACGAAGGTAAAGGTCATGCCCTTGGCGACCTGCTCGGGGATATCCTTCCTGACCTCGCGCTCGTTGGCCCGGGGCAGGATCAGGTGCCTGACCTTCTCGCGGTGGGCGGCCAGGACCTTGGCCTTGATGCCCCCCACGGGCAGGACCTGTCCGCGCAGGGTGATCTCTCCGGTGATGCCCACGCGGCGGTCGACCTTGCGGCCGGTGAGCGCGCTGAGGATGGCCACGGCCATGGCCGTGCCGGCGCTGGGTCCGTCCTTGGGCACCGCCCCCTCAGGCACGTGGACGTGCAGATCGCGCGATGCAAAGAAGTCCGGCTCCAGGCCCAGCTTGGCGGCGTTGGCGCGAATGTAGGCCACCGCCGCGCTGGCCGACTCCTTCATGACCTCGCCGAGCTTGCCGGTGAGGCGCAGTTCGCCCTTGCCGGGCATGGCGCTGGCCTCCACGGTCATCACCCGGCCGCCGTGCTCGGTCCAGGCCAGGGCGGTGGCCGCGCCCACCGCGCTGCCCTCCTCCACGGCGAGCTGGCGGTAGTCGGGCAGGCCCAGGTAGCGCGAGAGGTTGCGGGGGGTGAGGCGCAGGGCCCGGCCGCGACGCTCCACGATGCGCCGGGCGCACTTGCGGCACAGCGCAGCGAGGTGCTTGTCGAGGTTGCGCACCCCGGCCTCAGAGGTGTACTCGCGGATGATCTCCACCAGCGCGGCGTCCGTGATGGTCAGCTGCTTGCGGCTCAGGCCGTGCTCCACGCGGTTCCGGGGGATGAGGTGCCGCTTGGCGATCTGGCGCTTCTCCTCCTCCGTGTAGCCCGGCAGGCGGATGACCTCGGTGCGGTCAAGAAGCACCGCGGGGATGGCCGCCTCCATGTTGCAGGTGGTGATGAAGAACACTTCGGACAGGTCAAACTCGATTTCCAGGTAGTGGTCGCTGAAGTGACTGTTCTCGTCGGGATCCAGCACCTCCAGCAGCGCGCTGGTCGGGTCGCCGCGGAAGTCCGCGCCGAGCTTGTCGATCTCGTCGAGCAGGAAGACCGGGTTGCGACTCCCGGCCTTGCGCAGACCCTGGATGATGCGCCCCGGCAGCGCGCCGATATAGGTGCGTCGGTGCCCGCGGATCTCGGCCTCGTCGCGCACCCCGCCGAGCGAGGCCTTGACGAACTTGCGACCCAGCGCCGCGGCCACCCCGCGAGCCAGACTGGTCTTGCCCACGCCCGGGGGCCCGGCCAGGCACAGGATCGGCCCCTTCTGGCGCTTGGCCATCTGCAACACCGCCAGGTACTCGATGATCCGCTCTTTCGGCTCGGCCAGCCCGTAGTGCCCCTTGTCCAGGAGCTTGGCGGCCTCGCGCAGGTCGGAGCGGTCCTCGGTGCGCGCCTTCCAGGGCACGGAGATTATCCAGTCGACGTAGTTGAGGCTCACCGTGGCCTGGGGACTCTCCGCGGGGGTCTGGGCCAGGCGATCGAGCTCCTTGGTGGCGACCTTGCGAGCCTCCTCGGTAAGCTCGGCGGCCTCGACCTTCTCGCGCAGCTCCTCGACGGGGTCCAGGACGCCCTTCTTCTCGCCGAGCTGGCTCTCGATGATCTTCTTCTGCTCGCGCAGGAAGAAGTCCTTCTGCATATGGGAAGCCCGCTCGCGGACCTTCTCGTCGATGTCTTTCTTGAGCTCCAGCACCTTGATCTCGCTGGCCAGCACGGCGTTGAGCTTCTCCAGGCGCTTTACGGAGTCGAGCTCGGCCAGGAACACCTGCTTCCGCTCGACCGGCAGGACCACGTAGGCGGACACCGAGTCTGCGAACTTGCCGTACTCGGAAATGCCCTTGACCACCGAGGCCACCGCGTCGGGGATGGCCGGGCTGAGCCTGACGTAGTTCTCGAACTGCTCGGCCACCGAACGCATCAGGGCCTGCTGGGTGCGATTGGGCTCGATCTGGTCGGTGACGGTAACCACCTTCACCGTGGAGCACTCGTCGCCGGGCAAGTGCTTCTGGACCTTCGCGCGGCTGAGCACCTCCACCAGTATCTTCTGGCTGCCGTCGGGCAGGGCCATGGCCTGGACCACGCGCCCGACCACCCCCACGTCGAAAAGGTCCTCGGGGGACGGATCGTCGGTCTCCACCTCCTTCTGGGTGACCATGAATATCAGCGAGTCGCCGTTCTCGGCCCGGCGCAGGGCCTCCAGGCTCCTGGGGCGGCCGACCATCAGCGGCGCGAACATGTGCGGGAAGAGCACCGTATCGCGGAGCGGCACGCCCGGCAGTTCGGCGGGCTCACCCTCCTGATAGTGCTTGCCGTGCGGCTTGTTGGTGGCCATTGGCCCTTCCCGCTGTTGTGAGAATCCCCCGGGGCGTATTCTACGGGCGCGGGGCGCGAGGTCAAATGGCCCCGGGACCGCCGCGCCGCCCTTCCCTCCCCCAATTTCGCCCGAAACCGCCGTATTGACACCCGCCGCAGAATGAGGTATGCTATATAATAGAGCCAGGGAGGGACAACGCGTGGCGATCACGCCTCTCGCCATCAATAACCCCACGATGGGGTTCCGCCTCGATCCCGGTGAGCCGGGCATGCTCCGCCGCGGCCGGGCCAGCGAGGCCACGTTGCTGGTCACCAGCCAGGAACACCGTAACCTCGTGCGCCTCAAGTCCGAGGCGATGCGCGAGGGCCGGGTGATCATCCACGCGGGCATCCAGTTCGGCCGGGCCTTCCAGGGGCCATTCCTGACCACCACCAACGGCCTGACCACGGTGATCAGCCGCGCCGCGCGGCCCAGCGTGTTCGAGTCCGAGGCTGAACGCGCAGTTGCCGGGCAAGCCCAGCAGCCCGTCGAGCCCTTGGGCGCGGGACTCGAGATCCCCCAGGACGAACAGGCGCCAGTCCCGGCCGCCGCGCCGGGGGGCGAGCGCATCCTGGCCGAGGAGGAGAACCGCCTGCGCGCCGAGCTCCGCCGGCTGGAGTCACCCGGATTCGGCGAGCCGGCCGGGCCCCTGACCTTCGAGGGAGAGGCTCCCCAACGTGCGGGGGACGATCCCCTGCGTCCCCTGGAGGACGCCGCCACCCGGCGCGCCGGCCGCCAGCGCGAAGGCCAGACCAGCGAGGTGGAGGGCGAGCTGCGCAGGTTGCAGTTCGCGCGCATGATGAGAAAGCTTGCCGGCTCCCTGGCCGCTTCGGCTTAGCTTGTGAGCCCGCGTTGAGCACCGATCCCGACAAGCTGGCAATAGAAGGCGGCGACCCAGCACGCGAGGAGTATCTCCCTTACGGCCTCCACTCCGTGACCGACGATGACGTCGAGGCCGTAACCCGCGTCCTCCGCGGGAAGTGGCTGACTACCGGGCCGGACATAGAGAAGTTCGAGATTGCCCTGGCCGCCCAGGTCGGCGCATCCTCCGCCGCGGCGGTCTCCAGCGGCACCGCCGCGCTGCACCTGGCCTATCTGGCCGCGGGCATAGGTCCCGGCGACGAGGTTATAACCTCCCCGTTGACCTTCGCGGCCACCGCCAACGCGGCGCTGTATGCCGGCGCGAAGCCGGTCTTCGCCGACGTGGACGAGGCCACGCTCAACCTCTCCCCCGCGGCCGCGGAAGCGGCCATTACCGACAAGACCAAAGCTATCGTCCCGGTGCACTACACCGGCCGAAGCTGCCAGATGAGCGAGTTCCGCGCGCTGTGTGATGAGCACAATCTCCTGCTGATTGAGGACGCCTCCCACGCGCTGGGGGCCATGTACAAGGGCAGGCCGGTAGGTTCGGGCCCCGCGGACCTGGCCACCTGGAGCTTTCACCCGGTAAAGCATGTGGCCGCTGGCGAGGGCGGCGCGGTGACCTCGCCCACTGATGATGCGAGAGTCGAGATGGTCCGCCGGCTGCGCAACCACGGCATCAACCGCGACGCCCGGGACCGCTTCGGGCCTCAGGCCGGCTGGGCCTACGAGATCGAACATCTGGGCTTCAACTACCGGCTGACGGACATCGCTGCGGCGCTGGCGGCGAGCCAGCTTAAGCGCCTCGACGATAACCTGGCCCGCCGCCGGGAACTCGCCGCGCTTTATGCCGACAAGCTCTCGCGCTTCGAGGAGCTGCGCCTGCCGCCCGCCGACGACGCCGAGCACCTCAGCGCCTGGCACCTGTATGTGGTCCGGCTGCGACTGGAAAAGCTCTCCGCCGGCCGCGCGGAGGTCTTCGCCGCCCTGCGCGCGGAGAACATCGGCGTCAACGTCCACTACATCCCCGTCCACTGGCACCCGCTGTACCAGTCACGGGGCTACGCGCGGGGCATAACCCCCACGGCCGAAAAGGCTTATGAAGAGCTGCTGACCCTGCCCCTTTTCGGGGTTATGACCGATGCGGACGCAACCGATGTAATAAGGGCGCTGGAGAAGGTGCTGGTCCGCCACAAGAAGTAAATCACGGTCAAGGAAGCGCATGCGCGTACTCCTCATCAACCCCCTGGTTCGCGAGTGGGCTAAGCCTAATTGCGTGCCCCTGGGACTCTGCTACATCGCCGCCTGCATGCAGCGCGAGGGTGTCGATGTGGAGATATACGACATCAACGCCCTGCGCCCCTCGACCGAGGAAATCACGAAACACATCGCCGAGGCGGATTACGATTGGGCCGGCATCGGCGGGATCATCACCACTTACCGCTACGTCAAGTGGCTGGTGGAAATCCTCAAGGAGGCGCACCCCGACAAACCCGTGGTCGTGGGCGGCGCCTTGGGCAGCTCGGTAACCGAGACTCTCCTGACCCGCACGCGGGCGGACATCGCCGCGCTGGGCGAGGGCGAGGCCACCGTCGTGGATCTCTGCCGGGCCCTGGAGTCCGGCGCGGACCTCTCCGCAGTCAAGGGCATCGCCCGTAAAGCGGACGGGGCGGTCCGTGTCAACGAGCGGCAGGCGATAATCGCCGATCTCGACGCCCTCCCCCACCCCGCTCGCGAACTGGTGCCCATGGACGTTTACCTCGCGAACCCGGTGGGCGCTCCCAATCGCAACAAGTGGGCCGATGGCGCCGCCGTCGAGGAGGTGCTGACCACCAACTTGGTGGCGACCCGCGGCTGCCCCTACAAGTGCATCTACTGCTATCACGACTTCCTGGGCTACAAGTACCGCACGCGCAGCCCGGAGAACGTCGTCGGGGAGATGAAGGCGGTCCGCGAGGCCTACGGTGTCGGCTACTTCCACTTCATCGACGACGAGTTCATGCTCAAGCGCTCCTTCGTCAACAGCTTCTGCGACAGGATGAAAGAGTGGAACGCCGGCGTCACCTGGGGCTGCACCGGACGCGTCAACCTGGTCGAAGAGAAGGTCCTGACCGCCATGCGCGAGGCCGGCTGCGTGCACGTCAACTACGGCATCGAGTCCGGCTCGCAGAAGATGCTGGACCTCATGAAGAAACAGGTCAAGGTCGAGGAGGCCCTGCGCGCCCTGGAGGTGACCAGGAAGGTCTTCGGCGAGACGGACATCTCCCTGATGGTCGGCCTGCCCGGCGAGACGGAAGACACCATTGCCGAAACCGTGGAATTCTGCAAGCGCGCCGACGTCGCCCCCCAGGTGATCTTCTTCGCCACGCCCTACCCCGGCACCGAACTCTACGGTATGGCCCGCGCGGCGGGCCGCATCCCCGACGAGGAGGAGTACGTCCTGGGCCTTGCCGAGCAGGGGGAAAAGATCGCCTGCAACATGTCGGAAGTCCCCGACGACGAGCTGCGCCGCCTGCGCGACGCGGCCGTCGAGGAACTCGGCGCCTGGAACAGGCAGCGCCACGCCGGCGACGGAGCCGCTTCGGTGCCCGGCGAGGGAGGAGAACAATGCGCGTCGCAGCAGTGATCCCCGCCCGGAAGGGCTCCAAGGGGCTGCCCGACAAGAACGCCCTGCGCGTCGCCGGGGTGCCCATGGTGGTCCGAGCCATCGGCGCGGTGCGCTCGGCCGGTCCGATGATCGCGAAGATACTGGTCTCCACCGACAGCCCGGAAATCGCCCGGGTCTCGATGGAGGCCGGCGCCACGGTCGTGGAGAGGCCCGAAGAGCTGGCCGGCGACACCGCCGGCGTGGAGGGCGCCGCGCGCCACGCGCTGCGCACGGTCTGGCCCGACGGGGACTGCCCCGAGTTCACGCTCATAGTCCAGCCCAACCTGCCGGTCTGGCAGCCGGGAATCGTCGCCAAAGTCCTGGAGCGCCTGGCGAAGGACGACTGCACCGGCGCGGGGACCTGCCACATCGTTGACCAGCGCCCGGAGTGGATGAAGAAGCGCGACGATGCCAGCCTGGCGGTTCCCTTCCTGCCCGCTGGGAGAATCGCCATCCGCCGGCAGGACCTCCCGGAGCTCTACTACTTCGACGGCGCGGTGCTGGGGATGCGCACCGACGTGCTCATGGAAAGCGAGGGACAGCCGGTCAGCCACCTCTACTACATGGGCGAGAAGATCGCCCCCCTGCCCCGCCCGGAGGTCTACGGCATGGAGGTCCACGCCCCGGAGGACATCGTCCGGGCGGAGATCACTATCGCCTATCTCGAGAAGGTGGGTTACCCGCAGTAATGGCTGCGAAATCGCGCACCGCAACTTTCCTCTTCGCCTTTGGCGAAACCTACGGCTTAGGGCATCTGCGTCGCTGCGAGGCATTGGCTGTTGAACTGTCGCATCGGGGTTGGAGCGTCGAAGGCATCCCTCACGGGGAAGGTTCGCAGAACACCTCTCTAGGGCACATCACCCTGTCACCGGCGTTCCCCGTTCGCCACGCTCCGGCATCTGCCGATCTTGCCGTAGTGGACAGCTATTCCATGCCCTACTCCGAAAGATCGGCTTTGGGAGCAGACGGCACTAAGTTGCTCAGCTTCCATGACTCGCCTGTTGCCGACCCATCGGATCTCATTGTTGATATCAACTGTGGTGCCAATGCCGCGGCCTACGCCGGGGAAGGATGCGTAGGCCGAGTGCTGTGTGGCCCCGAGTACTTTCCGGTGCGCCCCGCGCTCGACAGGTTGACCCGAGAGTCGCGAGATAAGAACCGGCTGCTTTCTGCGACCACGCTTTTGGTCACCTTCGGAGGCAGCGACCCGCATCACTTGGCGGAGAAAACACTACAGGAATTAGCCACAATTGGCACTCAGCTAGACATTCGCGTTGTGATCGGCGACCTTGGGAGTCAGACGCCTGAGCTTCAAGCAGCAGCAAATGCCCTCCCTAAAGTCGAGTTGGTGCCCCCTGGAACCGAGGTCGAGAAGCTCTTCGCTTGGGCAGACATGGCTATTTGCGCTGCTGGACTGACAAAATACGAACTTGCACTTCTCGGAGTACCAGCGCTAATTGTGGCCGCGTACGACAACCAAGCTGCTGTCGCCGAGACCTTCGCCGTGCGCGGCAGCGCCCTCTACCTGGGCCGCGCGGAGGAGCTCGTTACAGGCGCGTTGGCTCGGGCGGTGAACGACCTGGCGCTCGACTCCCAGACCCGCGCGGAGTTGAGCGCCGCCGGCAGAAAGCTGGTCGACGGCCGGGGCGCGGCGCGCATAGCGGACGAGATAGAAAAGCTGATGGAGGGGACCTCTTGAAGACCATCCGAGTGGGCCGCAAGAGAATCGGCCCGGGTGAACCGGTATTCGTTATCGCCGAGGCCGGAGCCAACCACAACCGCTCGATCAAGACCGCGCGCGCGCTCATCGACGCCGCCGTCCGCGCGGGCGCCGACGCCGTCAAGTTCCAGACCTACTCCGCGGAAAAGATGTACTCCCGGTACACGCCGGCCATCGGCTACATCAAGAAAGGCAAGCTCTCCCGCAAGGGCGAATCCATCCGCGACCTGATAGAGCGTATTGAAATGCCCCGCGACTGGCTGAAGCGCCTGGCGGACTACTGCCGCAGGAAGAAGATCATCTTCCTCTCCACGCCCTTCGACGTGGTGGCCGTCGACGAGTTGGCCAAGGTGGGCATGCCCGCCTTCCAGATCGCCAGCTTCGAGAACAACCCCCTTCCGCTCATTAAGCACGCCGCGCGAAAGAAGAAGCCGCTGCTCCTCTCCACCGGAATGGCCGACCTGACCGACATCGAGACGGCCATCGCCGCCGCGGCCTCGGCCGGCAACCGTCAACTGGCCCTCTTTCATTGCGCCATCAACTACCCGCCGGCGTTCAAGGACATCAACCTCCGGGCCATGGAGACCATGCGCCTGGCCTTCGACCTGCCGGTGGGCTTCAGCGACCACACCCTGGGACACACCGTCCCGGTGGCCGCGGTGGCCCTCGGCGCGCGCATGATAGAGAAGCACTTCACGCTGAGCCGCAAGCTTAAGGGGCCTGATCACCCCTTCGCCCTCGAGCCCGACGAGCTGGCTGATATGATCCGGGCGGTACGCGAGACCGAAGCGGCCCTGGGGTCGAGCATCAAGCGGCGCACCCCCGCCGAGGCGGAGCTGTACAAGAAGGCCCGCCGGGGGCTGGTCGCCGCCTGCGAGATTCCAAAGGGCAAGCGCATCACCAGCAAGATGCTGGAGGTCAAGCGCCCCGGCTACGGGATAAGCCCGGTGGACATGAGCAAGGTCGTAGGCCGACGGGCGCGGCGCGACCTCCGCGAGGACGAGATCCTCACCTGGGAGATGCTGGATTGAACGGCCCGCGCCTGGAGGGCGAGCGACTGGTCCTGCGTCCCATCGAGTCGAAGGACAACCGCCGCATCCGCGAGTGGCGCAACGCGCCGGGCGTGCACCACAACCTGTTCACCGAGGAGGAGACCACCCCCGAGCGACAGGATATCTGGTATCGGACTTATCTGCTGGACCCCGCCCAGGTTCGCTTCGTCATCGAAACCAAAGCCCTGGGTCCGCTGGGCTGCTGCGGGTTCACGGACAAACGAGAGGGTGAGAGCAGCGCCAATCTCTCGATATTCGTCGGCGAGCCCGCGGCCAGAGGCAAGGGCCTGGCTCGCGAGGCGCTGGACCTGCTGCTCGACTATGGCTTCAACCAGTGGGAGTTGGCCCGGGTGATCGCCGAAATGTTCGCGGACAACGAGCCCGCGCGGCGGCTGTACGAACGGGTAGGTTTCCAGGAACTTGGGCCGGGCGAGCCGCGCCGCGGGCGCGACGTGACCCTCATGCAGCTCGACAAGTCCGCGTGGAGTGAATCGTGAGCCTCGTCCTGGTCGGCGGCGTCGAGGTCAGCCGGCGGTGCTTCGAAGCGCTGGCCGACGACGGAGTGCCCATCGCCCTGGCGATCGGCTATCCGCAGAGCCTGTCCGAGCGCGCCGGGTATGTCTCCATCAAGCCAACCGCAGAGAAATATGGCGTCCGGCTGCTTGAAACCGAGGACGTCAACGCGCCCCAAGTGGCGAAAGCCATCCGCGCTTCGGGCGGCACGCTGCTGCTGGTCACCGGCTGGTCGCAACTCTTGAAAAAACCGCTCCTGGAGCTGTGCCATCTCGGCGCCGTCGGGATGCACCCCACCAGGCTCCCCGAAGGCCGCGGCCGCGCGCCGATCCCCTGGACGCTGATCAAGGGACTCGAGAGCAGCGCCGTTACCATCTTTCATCTCACCGAGGGCGTCGACGACGGCGATATCGTCGGCCAGATCGAGTTCGCAATCTCCCGGGAAGACGACGCCGCCAGCCTGTACGAGAAGATATGCGGCGTTTACGTGGGACTCGTCCGCGAATACGTGCCCAGGCTGTTGGCCGGCACCGCCCCGCGCATTCCCCAAGACCACTCCCGAGCCACCTGCTGGCCGCGCCGCCGTCCGGCCGACGGGCTCATCGACTGGTCGAAGTCCGCCGGCGAACTCCACAACTGGGTCCGCGGCCTGACCCACCCCTACCCCGGCGCCTTTACCACGCTGAGAAACCAGCGCGTTCACCTGTGGCGCGCCACGCCCCAGGAAGGCGCGGACGGTCTCGGCGGTCGTCCCGGGGAGGTCGTCGGCAACAACCCGACGGGCATGCTGGTCGCCTGTGGATCCGGCGAACGACTGCTCGTCGAGCGGGTTTCAATAGATGGCGAGGAAATGGACGCCCCTGCGGCCGTATCGTCCGGCAAGCTGGCCGTCGGGGACGTTTTGGGAGGAGAGTAGCGATGCGCAACGTCCTGATCGTAGCCGCCCATCCCGATGACGAGGTGCTCGGCGCCGGGGGAGTCACCGCGCGCCTGGCCGACGAGGGCGTGGCCGTCCATATCCTGATACTCGGCGAAGGCGCGACCAGCCGGGGCAGGACCAGAAAGGGCGGGGAGGCTCCGGCGGCGGTCAAGGCCCTTGAGCGCGCGGCGCGCAAGGCCGCCAAGCTGCTCGGCGCGAAGTCGGTCAAGTTCGGCCGCCTGCCCGACAACCGCTTCGACTCCCTCGACCTCCTGAAGATCGTCAAGCTCGTGGAGGCCGAGATGAAGCGCGTCGCGCCCCAGGCGGTCTTCACCCACTTCTCGGGGGACCTCAACGTGGACCACCGCCTGACCTTCGAAGCGGTGATGGCCGCCTGCCGGCCGCTGCCCGGCGCGGCGGTGCGCGAGGTATACTCCTTCGAGGTGCCCAGTTCCACGGGATGGGCCGGCCCCGACCCCCAGCGCTCGTTCGCGCCCACGGTCTACGTGGACGTCGGCCGGTACCTGCTCCGCAAGCTGGAGGCCCTGACGGCCTATACGTCAGAGATGCGGCCCGCGCCCCACCCGCGCAGTCCGGAATCGGTCGAGGTCCAGGCGCGCTTCCGCGGCTCGCAGGCCGGGCTGGAGGCCGCCGAGGCCTTCGTGCTGGTCAGGGAGGTCAGGTAACCTTCGCGTCGCCAGCGGACGCGTCCACGTAACGCATGCGCAGCCCGGTAAGCAGGGAGCGCATCTCTGACTCCTCGTCGTCGGTCAGGTTGCCCCGGGTCTTCTCTTCGAGGACGCCTATCAAGTCGATGTGGTAGCGGGCGGCCGGAAGATCGACTTCGCGCTTGCCGCTGAACGGACTCTCCACTTCTCCGAGGTAAATCATCACCTGCGCGGCGAGTCCGCCGAGGAAGCTCATGAAGTCGGGCTCCGGCAGCGGGGGTCGTTCCGCGGACTCGGTTCCAGTCTTCCCGTCCAGATCCTCGGAAAGACGCTCCTTCTCCCGGCGGGCCTCCTCTTCCCAGGCCTCGTCGTGGATCTTCTCGTCTGCCAAGAGTCCTCCCTCCTCAGGTGAGCCGGCCTCGCGGGAGGATTATAGGGTGCGGTGCCCGCGGCGCAAGGCTCTCTGACTTCGCAGGTGCCGCGATTCGCCGTGGAAACCGGCGGGGTCCGGGAATAGAATCTCCCCAAGAGCGTTGCCTTGAGAGATTGATCGGTTGAGGAGCAAACGCGGATGGACGAGACAGCCCCGACTGAATCGCTGCGCAAACAGCATTCCAGGCTGGCCAAGGGACTGGCCAGACTTTGGATACTGATAGACAGCCTGCAAGCCGGTGACGATGGCAAGAAGCCCGAACTGCAGCGGGCGCTAGCGTTTCTGGAACAGGAAGTGGGTCCCCATGCAGAGGCCGAGGATTGCTTTCTTTATCCCGAGGTCGGGCGCATCATGGGCTGTCACCAGGCCACCGCAACCATGAACATGGACCACGAGTTCATCTCCAGCTACATCCGCGAGCTTCGCGGCCAAGTTGACACCGCCTTCGGCCCGACGGGTACCGGCCTGTCCGCCGAGACGGTGACGAGCATCCGGGCCATCGCCCACCGGCTGACCGGCCTGCTCCGCGCGCACTTCGAGAAAGAGGAGAGGGTCTACTTCCCGCTCCTCGACCGGGAGATGACCGCCGAGCAGGTGCGCCAGCGGGTGACCGATCCCATGGCCGCAATGGTGACCGGCGCCGTCGACGGGCGCGCCTCCGAGCGGTCAAATTCCTCTTGAATCGGGAAAGCCTCCCGGGTAAACACTGCATCATACTTTTCTTGAAGGGAGCTTGCTCTTGAGCGACGCCGAGGGCAACCAGGCATCCAGCGAACCGGTGGGCGGCAAGTCCGAGTACGCTCAGCCGGTCTTCGAGAAGATCGTGCGCCAGGCGGTGGCCAGCGTCCAGGGGCTGCGCCTGGAGCCGCTGGAGGGCGGCGGCCCGCTCGCCAAGTTCCTGCACCGCCCGCGCCGGGTGGACGTCAGGAAGTCCGATGACCGCCTGGCCGTCACCGTGCCCCTCCAGGTGGAGTACGGCCGGCGCATTCCCGAGCTGGCTGGCGAGGCCCAGCGCGCCATATCCGCCGAGGTCCACCGGCTCACCGGCGAGGACGCCGCAATAAACTTGCGCATTCGCGGACTCTACAGCCAGGAACAGGGGACCGGGCGATGAGCACTGAAGCTCCACAGAACACCACCCCGGTCCCCCAGGGCACCTGGTCGATAGACGAGGCCCAGATCGGCGAGATCGCCCGCCGCGAGGTCCGCGAGGTCCCCGGAGTGGTGAGCGTCATCGAGGCCGGGCCCATGGACCGTCTCTCGGGACAGGTTGGCCTGCTGCGCCGCATTCTGCCCCGCGGTCCGGCGGCCATCGAGGGCGGCCAGGTACGCCTCAAGCTCAGTTTCATCGCCGAGTACGGCCGGGTGCTGCCCGACCTGGTCGAGGAAGTCCGCCAGCGCGCCGCGCGCGCCGTCGAGGGCATGACCGGCTACCGGGTCGGGGCGGTGGACGTCACCGTGGCCGACCTGCACGTCCCCGGCGAACCGCTGCCCACCCGCGAACCGGGCCTCCAGGGCGACGACGGCGGCCGGCGGATAGACTTCTAGACGCCCCCCGCCCATGCCTTCCCAGAGACGCCTCCTGCCGACCGCCACCGGCCGGGCGCCCTCCCGGCTGATCCGCTGGGCCACCTGGGAAATGGGACTGGCCATCGCCCTGGTGGCGGTAGCCTGGGTGGGGGCCATGTACCTGCCCAAACTGCTGGGCGCTGACGGGACGGGGCGCTGGTTCGTGTCCTCGTTGATCCTCAACGCGATGTTCGCCGGGGTGCCGCTCTGCCTCCTGGCCTTCAAGCACAAGCAGCCGGTACTGAGCACGCTGGTCCCCAGCGACCGGGTAGTCGCGGATTTCGGCTGGGGACTGCAGATCGCCCTGGTGGTCGGGGCCTTGAACGCGCTTGCGGTGCAGCGTGCCCTGCCCGACCTGCAGACCATGATCGACGCACCGCCCGGCGCGGCAACCCCCTACCCCTGGTATTACATGGGCGCCTACAAGATCGAGGACATGCGCGGGCTGGTGCTTTTCGTCTTCGGCTGGGGGATATTCCCGCCGATTGCCGAGGAACTCTTCTTCCGGGGCTTCCTCTTCGGGGCCTTGCGGCGACGGCTCAAGGCCGGGTACGCCATACCCCTCTCCGCGCTGGCCTTCTCGCTGATTCACTACCCGCATCTGGAACCCATGGTGGCCACCATGATCCTGGGCTTGGTGGTGGCCACGGTGTACGAATACTCCGGTTCCCTGCTCTCGCCGATCATGGCCCACATGGGGCTGAACCTGTCCTTCGTCCTCTTCATGGCCATGGACGGAGAACTCGCTGAGCTGATCCCCAGGTGGATACTCATCACCGGCGCGACGGGTTCCGCCGTGCTCTTCTTCATATCCAGCAGGTATCTGTTCAGGAAGGCGCGATAGGTTCTGGCGTAACCGCTATTTGCCAACCAGCAGCCGGTCGGCGCAGACCGGGTGCAGGCAGCCGATCTTGCGGATCATCTTCACGGTCTTCTCGACGTCGTACTTCACGCGGCGGAAGTGGATGGTGTCGCCGTCCTGTTCGACGTAGCAGGCCCGAGTGTCGCCGTCGCGGGGCTGGCCCACCGAGCCATCGTTGACCAGGTACTTCCTGCCCGGCTTCAGCTTGAAGCCCTGGGGCACATCGCTGGGCCTGAGCCACTGGAAGTCCGCGGTCACTATGCCCGGGCGGTGGCTGTGGCCCACGACGCACAGGCGCTCGAACTTCTCGAATATCTCGAAGATCTTCCGGCCCGGACCGTAGGCCACGTCGCTCTCCAGGACGTACTCCATGAGCCGGTCGCGCGGGGAGGCGTGCACGTAGAGCACTCCCTCGTCCTCGGCGCCGTCGGGCAGGTCGCGCAGGAAGTCCCAGGCCTCGCAGCCGGGACCGGGCTTGAGCAGGCACTTGTCGCCCATTACCTGCCGGTTGCAGTAGATCGCCTCGCTGGCCACCGGGTTGAAGCCCAGCGGCTGGTTGAGCAGCGCCCAGTCGTGGTTGCCCATGATGTACTTGTGGCAGCGCCCGGCGACCATTTCGATGCAGCGCTCCGGGTCCGGGCCGTAGCCCACCAGGTCACCACCGCACCAGACCTCCTCGATGCCCCGGCCGGCAATGTCCTCGAAGACCGCCTCCAGCGCCGGGCTGTTCGCGTGTATGTCCGAGATGTAGGCGCGACGCACGCTATTCTCCGCCGGCTTCCGAGACCCCGCGCGCCTCCGCGCCGGCCTCGCGAATGAGCTTCTTGATGGACTCGGCCGCGCGTTCGACTTCCTTCAGGCGCCGTTTGAGGTCATCGGGGAGGTCCGAATAGCGCTCCGCAATGATCTCCAGCTGCCCCATCGCCACGGCCAGGGGATTATTGAGATCATGGCAGAGCGCGCGCACCTTCCGGGCGCCCGGCACCGACCCGGCTTCCCCGGACTCCCCAGCCGGCCGCCGCACCGCCGCGCCGGAGAGCAGGCGGCCCAGCGCCGCGCCCACCACCAGGCGGGTAAGCGGCCTGGCCAGGACCTCGCCGGCGACGCCTCCCGCCGCGTCGTCCCGGCGAAGCACGCTCAGAACCGGCATCTGGCGGCAAGCCTCCTCGCTGCGGATGCGCTCGACCAGGGCCTCGCCGCCGGGCGGAGGCAGCTCCATGTCGACCACCGCAGCGCCGGCTCCCCCGCCGGTGATCAGCTGCATGGCCTCGATGGGGTCGGGGCTGAGCAGGCTCTGGTGACCGCCCTGGGCGAGCTCCACGGCGGCCAGCCTGCGAAGCTCGCCGTCGGCGCTGGCAACCAGAACGGTGGTCATTTGCGGTCGCTTCCGCGCCTACTTGGGAGGCTCCACGGGATCGAGCCAGGGCATCATCTTGCGGAGCTTGCGGCCCACGCGCTCAATGGTGATGTTCCGCTCGGCCCGGCGCTTGGCCCGGAGCTTCTTGGCGCCCCCTGCGGCCTCGCGCATCCACTTCCTGGCGAACTTGCCGCTCTTGATCTCTGAGAGGACTTTGCGCATTTCCGCGCGGGTCTTGCCGGTAATGATCCGCGGGCCGATGGTATAGTCGCCGTACTCGGCGGTGTCGCTCACCGAGTAGCGCATGAAGCTGATCCCCCCGCGGTAGAAGAGGTCGACGATGAGCTTGAGCTCGTGGAGGCACTCGAAGTAGGCGATCTCCGGCTGGTAGCCGGCGGCCACCAGCGTGTTGAAGCTGCTCTTGACCAGTTCGGAAGCGCCTCCGCAGAGGATGACCTGCTCGCCGAAGAGGTCGGTTTCGGTCTCCTCGGCGAACGTCGTACGGATCACGCCGGCGCGGGTACCGCCAACTCCCCATGCGTAGGCCAGGGCCAGGTCGCGGGCCTTGCGGCTGGCGTTCTGCTCGACGGCCAGCAGGCAGGGCACCCCCCCGCCCTTCTGGTACTCGCTGCGCACCAGGTGTCCGGGGCCCTTGGGGGCGACCATCACCACGTCGACGTTCTTGGGAGGAGTGATGCCTCCGAAGCGGATATTGAAACCGTGGCTGAAGCCCAGCACCTTGCCCTTGGACAGGTACGGCTCGATCTCCTTCTTGTAGACTGTGGGCTGTGCGGTGTCGGGGAGCAGTATCTGGATGTAGTCGGCCTTCTTAGCCGCCTGGGCGGCGCTCATCGGCTTGAAGCCGTGCTTCTTGGCGGTCTTCCAGTTGAGCGTGCCCTTCAGCTCGCCGACCACCACCTTGAAGCCGCTGTCGCGCAGGTTCTGGGCCTGAGCGTGGCCTTGCGAGCCATAGCCGATGATGGCAATGATCTTCTTCTTGAGCAGTGCCGGCTTGGCGTCCTTCGAGTAGTAGATCTTTGCTGCCATGTGTGCTTCCCTTTCGTTCTCAGAGGGCCGCGGCGCGACGGCCGAAGACGCGCGGATTATAGGCCGCAGGTTATGTGGCGGCAAGGGCAGGCAGTTCAGACTTTTGGGATCAACCCTGGACATGCCTGGAAAGAAAGTGAACCTACCATAGGTTGCCTGCGTTACGGGCAGCAGATGTGGGTGGAGGAGGCTGAGAAAGTGAAGAGGATCTGCCATCCCGCAATAGCAATCACGTTTCTGGTCGCGGCCTGGGGCACCGCCCTTGCAGGGTTCAGTGAAACGGAAGTCCCGTTGCGGACCGCTGTCCGCTACGCCAAGGTGATAGCTGTCGGCCGGATCGCCAAGGTCGAAACGTTCAAATATCCTACCACCGACGGTCTGGGCCATCCCCGGACCTCCACCGGATACATCTTTACCCTGCGGGTGACAGAGACCCTCAAAGGGAACGCCAAGCTCAAGACCGCCACATTCTTCGATCGATTGAAATGCTACAAGCGAGACCAGAAGGTCATTGTCTTTCTGAGCCCTGTCAACGCACAGCGGACCCGGATTCCGAAGGAGATTCCCAAGAGGATTACCTGGGAATACGTTTCGTCGGGCAACCGGTACACCGTTACGGGTCCAGATGTGGATGCCCTCATCGCCTACACCAAGGAACTCGTCAAGCTGAGAGCCGCTGTGAAAGAGCCGCCTGCAAAGCTGGTCCTCTCAATCGAGAAGGTCAACCTTCGCCGAAAAGGCAAGAATTCCGTGCTGCTCCTCACCGTCCGCTTCACCAACAAATCCAAGGAAGACATCGCCCTCAGCGACGCCGAAGGGATCGGGCTTACGGTCGTCAACAACAAGAAGCACGTCACCTGGCACTCTCGGCCCGGCAACCCGCCCACTACCGGGTCATTCTCAGTGCTCCGCCCGGGACAATCTCTTGACCGAAAGGTGCGATTCGATGATGTGATGTTCGAGAAGGGCACTCCGCACGTCGAGGCGTACTATCACTTCCATATACACTCCCACAATTGCGGTATGCTGGTCACCGAGCCCAATCCCTGGTGTGGCCTTGTGCGGTCCCGAACAGTGGATATCAGCAAGGCCCTAAAGGGAGCCACGTGGCGGCCCGGCCGCCGGGCGCTCAGAACCCCAGGTAGCGGCGCAGCTCGCCCAGTTCCTCCTCCACCTCGCGGTCGGAGTTGACCGAGTTGCGCAGCTCCGCGCGCAGCGCCGCGTCGTACAGGCGCCGGCCGCGGTGCAGGAAGTTGGTCACGTCGGTCTCGGACAGGCCTAGCTGTCCGCCGAGCTCGGCGTAGCTGGCCGCCTGGCCCCTGCCCGCTGACTCCACCTGGAGCAGGAACACCTCCACGTAGCGCTCGCGCTTGGTGCCGCCGTGCTCCCCCTTGAGGCGCCCCAGGGCGGCGGCCACCAGGGCGCGGGCCCACTCCTGGCAGTAGAGCTCCTCAGGGCTGTCCGAGCCCTCGATGTCCCGCGCCAGGCGCGCGCTCTCGGCGAGTTCGTCCGCGGGGATCAGATCGATGGATCGCTCCCGCGTCCTGCGCCTGGCCGGCTTGTGCCCGTAGAGGAAACGTCGCAGGGTGGCCAGCACGTAGGTGCGGAACTTGCCGCGCTCGCGGTCGGCGCCCGCGAAGTAGTCCTTGCGCAGGGCCTCGGCGAAGTAGTCCTGGACGAGATCGGCGGCCTCCTCGGGACGGCGGCCCTTGCGGCGAAGGAAGGCGTAGACCGGCTTCCAGTACTTGCCGCAGAGCTCTTCCACGGCCTTGGCGCTCTTTTCGGTGGAGGTGCCCCGCGCGGCCAGGACGTCGGTCCAGGCCGTGGTCGAGAAGCGCGCGTGGGTCCAGCGGTCGTCAGCCATCAGGAAACGATATTAGCACCGCTCCAGCGCAGCGGCAAGCGAAAAGCGCGCTTCCGCGGACCGCCTCTACGGCGCCTTCGGGCGCGCGATCCAGGCCCGCACCACCATCCAGACGAAGCCCCTCAGAATCTCACGGTCACAGGGCACCTGCTTCCCGGCGACTTCGATCTTCTTGCCCACCTGAGGGACGTGAAAGAAGGCGCAGTCGAAGCCGCCGCGCGTGCGGCGAAGGTGCTCAAGCACGTAGCTGGTCTCCTCGCAGAGGTACTGGCCGGCATCCTCGGAAACCTTGAAGGGCAAGCCGGCCCGCTCTATCGCCGGCTTGAGCCCCCCGATTGGAAACTCCGAAACGTACTTCCCGGGTCCGCCCTTGACGACCTCCCTGCCCGCCGGCAGCTTCCCGAGGTTGTCTGGCACAAGAACCTTGCGCTCACTGCGGGCGATCTTCTCGAACCGGAAGACGCCCTCGAACTCCTGCCCGAAGGAGAAGACCGCCACGGGCTTGTGCTTCTCGATGAGCGCTTCGAGCCGCTTCATCGGCGCGCCCCAGACCACGGGTATCCGCCTGGCGAGAATTCTGTGCCCGGCAATAACCTTGCCGTCCAGGTCTTTGATGGCCTCCCAGGAGGCGTTGGTATCGCCTCCCGCGAAGGGTTCAAATCCGGTCAGCAGTATGATCTTCACGTCCGCTCTCCGCGGCACTGGCTCGGGCCGACGGCAAGAGGCCAGCAGCAGCGCCGCTCCGGCCGCAACTATCCCCAACAGCGTCCGACGCGTCAACCTCCGCCCTCCCCTCGCGCTTCTTCTCTCTCCGGAGCTGGCGCGTCGGCCGGCTCCATGAACTCCAGCTCCAGGCCGGCGAGAACGTGCTCCGTGAAATCCTGGCGGCCCATCAGCTGACAGGCGTCCAGAAGCCGCTTGGCCTTCTCCAGCCGGCCGCGGGCCAGCTCGGCGGCGCCGAGGTAGTAGAAGCTCTCGCAGAGAGCGCCCAGGTCCCCGGCCTCCGCCAGGACCTCGAGCTCGGAGACCTCACCCCGGCAGAAGCGCGCCGCAGCACGCAGGTGGGGCTTCTCCTTCTTGTCGGCGGCCAGCTTGCCCAGCACTTCATCGGCCTCCGCCTCGCGTCCGCTCTCGACCAGCAGCCGCCAGAGGAGCAGCCCGGTGTAAAGCCGCTTGCCGGCGGGCCGCGCTCCCAAGTCGGCCCGCCAGGTTTCCTCGGCACCTTTGAGGTCGCTGGCGTAATACGCGGCCAGGCCGCTGCGCCGGCGGACCACGTGTCGACTCCCGGGAGGCGTACGCGCGAGCGCCTCGCCGTAGAGTTCGGTGGCCTTGCCGAACTCCCCGGCGCGCAGTTCCAGAAAGGCCCGCCGCCGATAGGGAATGGGGTTCCCGGTGGCCAGCCCGGTGGCCGTGACGTAATCTTCGCGGGCCTCCTCGATCTGACCGAGCCGCTCGTAGACCGCACCGCGCCCCAGATAGACCCAGACGTACCCCGGGCTTCTTCGCTGCGCGCGGTTGAAATCGTCCAGCGCGCCCGCCAGGTAGCCCCGGCGCGTGCGCAGTTCACCCCGCAGCGTCAGCGCGTAGAGGTAATTGCGATCCAGTTTCAGGGCGACGTCCAGGTCCCGCTCGGCCTCGGCGACGCGGCCGAGGTCGGTCAGCGCCAGGGCCCGGTTGCTCAGGGCGGTGACGTTGGCGGGGGAGAGAACCAGGTAGCGGTCGTACTCGGCGACCGCCTTGGCGGCATCGGCCAGCGGAGACCGGCGGCTGCTGTAAACATAGCCGCGCAGATTGTGGACCTCCGCCAGGTGCGGGCCCACCCGCTCCGCGCGATCCGCCAGCCGCAAGGCCTCCTGCCACTTTCCGGCCACCGTGGCCAGCCAGCCCTCGCCCAGCAGGGAATACTCGTTATCGGGATCGACCTCGCGCATGGCCAGGAACTGCTCGCCGGCCTTCTCGAAGGCCTTCTCGAAATCGCGGCGGTGCTCCATGTAGATTTTGCCCGCGTGGTAGCGGGCCATAATCAGCGAGGGGTCCAGCCGGGCGGCCTTCAGTAAGTCCGTCAACGCCTCCTCGAACCGGCCCAGCGACTGCCGGCAACGGCCCCGCGCGTAATAGGCATCGGCGAAGCCGGGGTCGATTTCAAGAGCCCTCTTGAACTGCCCCTCGGCCGCGCGGCGGTTAGGGCGCGCGCGCAGGGCCAGCTCCCAGCCCTTGTCGAAGGGCACCCGGGCCCTGGCCCGCAGGCGGTGGGCGGCCGCCAGGCGGCGGCGGTCGTCGCGGTTGAGCTTCTCCTTCCACAGGAAGGCGCCGCTGACGGTCGCCAGCAGCAGCGCGAGGGCCGCGTAGGCCAGCGCCCTGCGGTGACGGCCGGCCCACTTGACGGCCTGCTCAGGCCAGGGAGCCTGCCGGGCGCTGACCGGGCGGCCGTCGAGGGCGGCCTCCACGTCGGCGGCCATGTCGCGGACCCTGCGATATCGCTTGTTGCGATCGAGCTCGCAGGCCTTGTCGACCACCGCGGCGAGGTCGGGGTCCAGGTCTCGGGCGCGCTCGCCCAGCGGCACCCGTCGCAGGCGGGCCAGCGCGGCGCGGTAGTTCTCGGTGGTGGATATGTCGGCGTCGTAGGGCAGCGCCCCGCCGGAGAGCATGCGGTACATAGTAACGCCCAGGGAGTAAACATCCGCGCGCTCGTCGGGGCTCAGGCCGTCGAGGAGCTCCGGGGCCATGTAGGGCGGCGTGCCCCCCACCGGGGCCACCGAGTCGGTGATCCGCCGGGCCAGGCCCCAGTCCATCACGAAGACCTCGCCGAAATCGCCGACGCGGACGTTGGCCGGCTTGAGATCAAGATGCAGCACGCCCCGGGAGTGAGCGTAGCTGATGGCTCCGGCCAGCTGCAGGAAGACGCGCAGTCGCGCGGCGCGGCCGGAAAGGCCGGAGAGCACGCCGCTGGCCACCCCGGTGGGCCGCTCGCAGGCCCGCAGGGCCTCCTCCAGGCTGCGGCCCGGCGCCCGGCGCATGAGCAGCAGCGGGGCGCCGTCCGGCGCCTCGGCCAGGTCGTAGATGGGCAGAATGTTGGGATGTTCGAGCGCGGCGGCCAGCTTGGCCTCGCGCTCCAGGAGCTTCTCGGCCCCGGGCAGGCCCTTGCGAGGCACCTTGGCGGCGATCTCCCGCTCCAGCCTCCGGTCGCGAACGGCCAGGACCACCCCCTGCCCGCCCTCGCCCAGGAGGCCGCGCACCTCGTAGCGCTCACCCATGGCCACGGGAAGTTCCTCCGGCGAGATGCCGGTGGGCGCCGGCGAGAGCAGGTCCGCCAAAGCGTCGGGCGGCAGGCCGTCGGCGGGATCGGGCTTCGTTTCGGGAGACATTGCGAAGTCAATTTAGCCTCGCCCCCCGGCGAGGGCAAGGGAAAAGCAGGTCGCTCTGCGGGAGCATCTTGCCTCGGCGGCCCCTGGCACTTAGAATAGCGGCGCCCATGACGAGGAGACAGCACATGGCCAAGCGCAGGACCAGGAAGAAGTCGCCTGCCGCCAAGAAGCCCCCGGGGCCGAAACGCGGCCGGGCCGAGCCGAAAACCAGCCCGGCCAGCCCGCAGGGCATGACCCCCGCGGACTTCAAGCGGGCCATTGCCGACCACATCAAGTTCTCGCTGGCCAAGGGCGAACACACCGCCACCGACTACGATCGCTACTCGGCCACGGCCCTGGCCGTCCGAGACCGGCTGGTCGAGCGCTGGATGAAGACCCAGGACGCCTACTACGAGCAGGACGTCAAGCGCGTGTACTACTTCTCCATGGAGTTCCTCATCGGCCGGACCCTGGGCAACAGCCTCATCAACCTGGAGGCCTACGACGCCTGCCACCACGCGCTGAGCGAGTTGGGCATCGACCTCGAAGAGCTCTGGGAACAGGAGTACGACGCGGGACTGGGCAACGGCGGCCTGGGTCGCCTGGCGGCCTGCTTCATGGACTCCATGGCCACCCTGAGCCTGCCCGGCTACGGGTGCGGCATTCGCTACGAGTACGGGATGTTCAACCAGCGCATCATCGACGGCCAGCAGCGCGAGGAGCCCGACCCCTGGCTGCGCCTCGGCAACCCCTGGGAACTGCCCCGCCCTGAGTACACCTTCCCGGTGGGTTTCTATGGGCACACCGAGCGCTGGACCGGGGCGGACGGGCGCACCCGCGCGCGCTGGAGGGCGGACGAGACGGTGCTGGCCATGGCCTACGACACCCCGGTGCCCGGCTACGGCAACCAGACCTGCAACACGCTGCGACTCTACGCCGCCCAGAGCCCGCGGGAGTTCGACCTTCAATACTTCAACGACGGCGACTACGTGCGCGCCGCAAACACCCAGGTGCGCAGCGAGAACATCTCCAAGGTGCTCTACCCCAGCGACGCCAACGTCATGGGCAAGGAGCTGCGTCTCAAGCAGGAGTATTTCCTGGCCGCGGCCGCCTTACAGGATGTCATCCGCCGTCACCGCAAGCACCACACCAGCCTGGACGGCCTGCCCGACCTGGTGGCTATCCAGCTCAACGAGACCCACCTGGCCATCGCCATCCCCGAGCTGATGCGCATCCTCATCGACGACTACGACTACGAGTGGGACCCGGCCTGGAGCATCGTCACCCGGGTTTTCGGCTACACCAACCACACCATTTTGCCCGAGGCGCTGGAGATGTGGCCCAGCCGGCTGGTCGAGCGCCTGCTGCCCCGACACCTCGAAATCATCTTCGAGATCAACCACCGCTTCCTGCGCGAGGTGGGGCTCAAGCATCCCCGAGACCACGACCGCCTGCGGCGCTTGTCCATCGTCCGCGAGGGCCGCGAGCGCATGATCTGCATGGCCCACCTGGCGATCATCGGCAGCCACTCGGTGAACGGCGTGGCCGCGCTGCACACCGAGATCATCAAGACCCGGGTGTTCCGCGAGTTCCACGAGTTCTGGCCCGGAAAGTTCAACAACAAGACCAACGGGGTCACCCCGCGGCGCTGGGTGCGCAAGGCCAACCGGGCGCTCTCCACGCTGATCAGCGCGCACATCGGCACGGGCTGGACCCGCGACCTCGAAAAGCTCCGCGACATCGAACCCCTGGCCGACGACCCCGAGTTCCGCCGCCACTTCCGCGAGGTCAAGACCGCCAACAAGCGGCGGATGGCCGCGTTCATCAGGGACGAAACCGGGATAGCTCTTTCCACCGACGCGATCTTCGACGTGCAGGTCAAGCGCATCCACGAGTACAAGCGCCAGCTGCTCAAGATCCTCAACGTGATAGCCATCTACAACCGGCTCAAGTCCGGAGAGCGCGAGGGCTTCGTACCCCGCGCGGTGATGATCGGCGGCAAGGCCGCCCCGGCCTACCACGTTGCCAAGCTGATAATCCGCCTGGCCTGCGCGGTCTTCTCGGCAGTGAACCGCGACCGCGACACCAACGACCTGCTCCGCGCGGTGTTCCTGCCCAACTACCGGGTGTCGCTGGCCGAGCTGGTCATTCCCGCCGCGGACATCTCCGAGCAACTCTCCACCGCGGGCTACGAGGCCTCCGGGACCGGCAACATGAAGTTCGCCCTGAACGGCGCGCTGACCCTGGGAACCCTCGACGGCGCCAACATCGAGATTCGCGAGGCGGTCGGCGAGGAGAACTTCTTCCTCTTCGGCCTCACCGCCGAGGAGGTCATCAGTCTGCGCGAGTCCGGCTATCAGCCTTTTGACTATTACGAGAAGAACCCCGAACTCAAGATGGCGGTGGATATGATCAGCTCGGGTCACTTCCTGCCCGAAGAGCCGGGTGTCTTCCGCCCGCTGACCGACGAACTCCTGGGCCGGGACCGGTTCATGCTCATGGCCGATTTCGAGAGCTACTGCGATACGGAAGAGCGCGCCGCCCAGGCTTACCTCGACCAGGAGGACTGGTCGCGCAAAGCAATCCTCAATGTGGCCCGCATGGGCCGCTTCTCCAGCGACCGGACCGTCGAGCAGTACGCCCGCGAGATATGGGGCCTCAAGCCGGTTGAAGTGTAGCCGGCGGTCAGTCCGGACAACCCCGACGTCCTGCTGGGGGCGCCCCCGGGGGGCGGCCGAGGGGGGGGGGGGGGCGCGCCGGCCCGGCCGGCGGGGGGGGCGGCGGGCGGGCCCGGGGCGCCCC
>CBDUSI010000007.1:0-64963 GCA_965370045.1 uncultured bacterium
CTCAGCAAGCTGAGACTTGGTCGTCAGAGGGTGTTGGTTGAGGGCATCGGCATACCGCCGGGCCTCGACCACGATGTTGGGCTGCTCCTGGAACGCCTGCTGCTTCCGAGCGGCCCTCTGTAAGCCGCGGAGCTGCACCTGGCTCATGACCCGTTGGCCTTCAGCACCGGCGGGCGGAGGACCGAAAACAATGGTCTGGAATTTCCCTTGGAGCTGGATATGATATGGCAGGGGCAAGCGTAGACGGCGCGGTTTTTGGCCGTAAGTCCTTGTGGCTCTTGTGCGCAGGTTGTTCAACCTGGGGAGCCAACTCCAAGCCCTTGTGCCTTATGGGCTTACGAAGATGCCACTTTGAGCAGTGCGCGTTGTGGACTCAGCAGCGCAGTGCAATTGCGGCGCAATGCGTTGCAGGATGAGGCTCTGCTGTTCTTCCTGGCGAATTTGGCCTATGTCAACACGGGGCTCACCACATCCCTTAGCTCCTCAGCGGTAAAGGGCTTGCGCAGGTAGCCAATGACCGCCGGCTGTTCCAGGAGCTGCGAAACGCGCTCATGATCCGGTGGGAAACTGCACTGTTCGGCTCTCCGATTTCAAGCTGACTTCTGCGATCAGCTCTTCGAACACGAGGGCCGCTCTCCTTATAGCTGACATCTGATAACCCCTCAATGACTCCTACCACCATATTTAGTGGGTAGGACTCAGTGAATGCGAGGTTGCCAAAAGGAAAGCTAACTGTTATCTATCTATTAGGGTTCTCTGCTGCAAGGAAACAACCTTGATGAAGGAAGCACCGAAGACACAGGGGAACCGGCCGCTGCGGACAGTCATCGTATGCGTTCTCTGCCTGGTCTACCTCGGCGCCGGTCTGTATTTCCGCGCGGTCGTGGGAACCACGGTCGTCTACCCTCACTTGGCCTACCTTCCCTTGGTCCTGGCCGGGCTGTGGTGGGGCCGCCGGGCGGTGCTGCTGGCCGCCGCGCTGGGGGCGGTGCTCCTGGCCCTGGACTTCCTGCCGGGTGCCGGGCCGCGGAGCCTCTGGGGAAACCTGTGCCGGGCCGGCCTTTTCCTGGTGTTCGCCCTGGTGGTCGGGATGTTGAACGACCGGCTGCGCTCCGCGCGGGACCGGGTTGCCGCGTCGGAGAAGCACTACCGCACCCTGGTGGAAAAATCCCTAGCTGGCGTCTTCATCTACCGCGACGACAGGATACTGCTGGCCAACCCGCGTTTCGCGCAGATGGTCGGCGAGGAACCGGAGGCCTTGGTCGGCCGGTCCTTCTGGGAGTTCTTCCATCAGGAAGACCATCCGGCGGTGCGCGAGCTGCTCGGCAGGCGATCACGCGGCGAGACCGTCGGCCTGCGCTACGAGTGCCGCATTGTCAGGCGGGGTCGCGAAACCCGCTGGGCGGACGTGGCCAGTTCGCTGACCGAGTACGAAGGCAGCCCAGCTGTGCTGGTCAATCTCTACGACGTCACCGATATGAAGGAGGCCGAGCGCAAGCGGCGGGAGCTTACCCGCCTGGCCAGCGAGCAGGAGGAACAGCTGATGCACTCCACCCGCCTGGCGGAAATGGGCGAGTTGGCCGCCGGGGTGGCCCATGAGCTCAACCAGCCGCTGACCGGAATTCGCAACTTCGCGCGCAACGCCTTCTACATGCTCGACCAGGGCGCGGGCAGCGTCGAGGAGGTCCAGGGCAACCTGAGGATGATCTCCGACCAAGTTGATCGGGCCTCGAAGATAATCGGCCAGATGCGCGAGCTGGCCCGCAGAAGCGAGCGCGAGGTCGTCGCACTGGACCTCAACGTGATCGTCTCAGAGAGCTTGGAGTTCCTCATGCCCCAGATGACGCTGGCTGGCGTCGGGGTACGCAGGGATCTCTGCGCGGATCTGCCCCGGGTAATGGGTGACCGCGTACGACTCGAGCAGGTATTCCTCAACCTCCTGACCAACTCACGCCAGGCCATGGAGGAAAGTCCGGAACGGCGGTTGACGGTGCGCACCCGCCTGGAACCGGGCAAGAACCCCGCAGTACTCGTCGAGATCGCTGACAGCGGCAAGGGTTTCGACGAAGCCGGCTCGCGGGCCATGTTCAAGCCGTTCTACAGCACCAAGAAGACCGGGCAGGGCACCGGCCTGGGGCTGTCCATCTCTCTGAAGATAGTGGAGGATCACGGCGGACGACTTTCCGCCCGCGGCGAGCCGGACAGGGGAGCAACATTCGCCGTCCGCTTGCCGGCTGCGGCGGAGGTCGGGTCCGGGGAGGAATCCAGGGATGCCTGACCGTCCGAAGGACAACGACGCACTTGTCGTGGTCGTCGACGACGACGAGGCCGCGCGCCTCTCGCTGGCCCAGATGCTGCGCCTGCGCAGCTACTCAGTCGAGGCCTTCTCCTCCGCGGAGGCCGCGCTGGCTTGGCCACGCCTGGCAGAGGCCGACTGCGTGGTCAGCGACGTGAAGATGCCAGGCATGGACGGGGAGGAGTTCCTGGCCGAACTGGGCCGCCGCCGTGTGCCCGCGCCGGCCGTGCTGATCACCGGACACGGGGACGTGTCCATGGCCGTGCGCTGCCTCAAGTCCGGAGCCTACGACTTCGTGGAGAAGCCATTCGAGGACGACGTGCTGCTGGCCTCGGTGGCCCGCGCGGTGGAGAAGACCGCGCTGCGCCGGGAGAGCGAGAGCCTCCGGCGCAGGCTGGAGTCCCTGTCCCCGGGCGAGGACGGCCGTTTCGGGATGGTCGGGCGCAGCCGGCCGATGCTCGACCTATACTCGCAGATCGAGACGGTGGCGGCCTCGATCGCGCCGGTGCTGATCCGTGGCGAGACCGGCTCGGGCAAGGAGTTGGTGGCCCGGGCGATCCACGCCGCCGGGCCGCGCGCCGGCGGGCCGCTGGTAGCGGTCAACGCCGGCGCGCTCGCGGAGAGCGTGCTGGAGAGCGAGCTGTTCGGCCACGTCAGGGGAGCCTTCACCGGAGCGGACGCGGCCCGCGACGGAAAGCTGGTCAGTGCCTCTGGCGGGACGCTGCTCCTCGACGAGGTCGAGAGCCTGCCGGCTCGCGCCCAGGTGGGCCTGCTGCGCGTACTGGAAGACGGGCTGGTGCAGGCAGTAGGCAGCGATGCGACGCGCCGGGTCGACATCCGTCTGCTGACCACCGCCAAGACCGACTTGGCCGCGGAGGTGCGTACCGGGCGCATGCGCGAGGACTTCTACCACCGCATCGCGGTGCTCAGCGTCGATGTCCCCCCGCTGCGCGAGCGGCCGGATGACCTGCCACTGCTGGTCGGCCATTTCGTGCGCGCGGCGGCGGATCGCAACGGCGTGCCCGTTCCGCGCGTGTCCGGGAAACTCCTGAGGGATATCGGTCGCCACTCCTGGCCGGGCAACGTCCGCGAGCTGCGCAACGCGGCCGAGCGTATGGTCATAACTGCCCGGGACGGGGAGGCCGGGCCATTCCGCCAGGAAGAGGAGGAACCGGGCGAGCGCCTGCCCTCGCTGCCCTCGACTCCGGGGCGCCTGGCTGACGAACTGGCGCGCACCGAACGTACGCTCATCGAGGTCGCGCTGCGCGAAAACCGCGGGGAGGTCGGCGTCACCGCACAGGCCCTGGGCATTTCCCGGCGGGCCCTCTACGACCGCATGAAGAAATATGGTCTGGACAGGCAGGACTTCCGCGGCTGAACCGCTTCACGCAGGATCTCTCTCAGATCGTGCGGCTCGTGCGCACCAACCCGGTTCCGCATGTCCGGGCGCGGATCGGACACGAGGAGTCTGTGCCCGCCTGCTCACAAGTCGCGTGACCGCATTGCCTTAGCGCTGACCATCCCACTTGACAACTGACCTGTGAACTCCAGCCGCCCAGGGGACGACGGGGGCGGATTCCCGTCGTGCACAGGTCCAAACGCTTGATTCGAGGCTCCTTGAGGAAACGCTCCCCCTGCCGGCAGCGGAGGCACACGACTTGCTTCCAGACTCCTCGGAAAGGAGCCCGACATGAGCACTGCGACTCACAAGGCCCGGATACTGGTCGTCGACGACGATCCGGACTTCCTGGAGTCAACCAGAACAGTCCTCGAAACGGCCGGCCACAGCGTACTTACCGCCACCGACGAGCAGAAAGGCTTGGCGCAGCTGGAGACCGAGGCCCCGGACCTGCTGCTCCTGGACGTGATGATGTCCCATTGGGACTCTGGCTTTCGCCTGCTGTGGAAAGTGAAGGCTGACGAACGATTCGCATCCCTGCCCGTACTGATGCTGACCGCCGTCGACAAGGAGGTCAACATGGACTACGCGTCCCACGCTAACACCGGGATCGAGGCCGATGAGGAGTACCTGCCGGTGGCCGGGTACATCGTCAAACCGGTCGCCCCTGACAGGCTTACGGCAACTGTGGCACGCATCCTTCGGGACGCGGAGAAGCGGGCGCGGCAGTAGCGATGACCGTGCGGCAGATTGCCGAGCTTCTCGGCGCCCGGGTGTTCACCGCAGGCGGGTCTGCCAACGTGCAGATAAGCCGAGCCTTCGCCGGGAACCACGTCAGCGAGCTGCTCGGTGCGGCTTCCGCGGAAACGCTGCTGGTCAGCAGCCTTTCGGGCGCGCAGCTGCTGCGCCTGGCCGAACTCATGGACGTGCCGGCAATTTGCCTGGTGGGAGGAACCGAGGTGTCCGCCGAGCTGGTGTATGCCGCCCGCGGCCGGGGCGTGGCCCTGCTGGTCTCCCCGCGCGGCCTGGAGGCAACCGCGCGGCTGTTCACGGGTCAGCTGGAAGTCGTCGGAGTGGGTTGAGCATGGAGTTCGAAAGGCGGACCTTCGTGTACCCGATAGACGGCGGGAGCTACGACTCGGTGGGATCGGCCACCGGCAAGCTCAAGGCCGATCTTCGGCGCCTGGGGCTCGGCCCGGGGACCATGCGCCGGGTAGTCATAGCCGCCTACGAGGCGGAAGCCAACGCGGTCATCCACGCCCGCGGGGGGTACATGACCGCCGCCTTGGGACGTTCGCACCTCTGCGTGGAAGTCCGCGATGAGGGACCGGGCATCGGCGACATCAGGATGGCCATGCGCGACGGCTACTCCACCGCTCCGGAGGAGGCCCGCCAGCTGGGCTTTGGCGCGGGCATGGGATTCCCCAACATCAAGAGGAGCAGCGACCGCCTGTTGATCGAGACGGGAGCCGGGCGGGGCACCCGGGTGATCTTCGAGGTGGAGTTGGTTCCCGCCTCGGCGGATGCCGCGGGAAGGAACTCGATGGATGTCCGGGCGGAGCATTGCCGGGAGTGCTTGGCCTGCCTGCGGGCCTGCCCGACCGAGGCCCTCAGGGTTCGCAGAAGGCGACCGGCGCTGCTCGATCACCTCTGTATCGACTGCACCGCCTACCTGGCCGCCTGCTCCTCTGGCGCCCTGCGCATGGAAACCGGCGTTCACCCGGGACGGCCGGAGGCGGACAAACTGGTGGTGCCCCCCGCCTTCCTGGCGCAGTTTTGGCCACGCCTGACTTCCAGGCAAGCCCTCGCTGGACTGGCTGGCCTTGGCTACCGGGAGGTTCTGGTGGCCGAGCCTTGGGAACGCGCCTTGATCGCCGCGGTTCTCGACCGCGCCGGGAAAGGGGGCGAGAACGCTCCGATCATCGCCCCGGTCTGCCCGGCGGCGGTGAACCTGGTGCGGACGCGATTCCACGCGCTGGTCAGCAGTCTGGCACCGTTGCTTTCGCCGCTGGAAGCCGTGCTTCACGATCTCGGCGCCAACGGGATTGCCCTGGTGGCCATCTGCCCGGCGCAGCGCAGCGCGCTGCTCGAAGCCGGCCTCCCCGCCGAGATGATCGCCGACCCCGTCGCGCTACGCGAGGATATGCTCCGCTCGGTGGAATCGCCCAAGCCGCGTACTCCAGCCGCAACGCGGTCCGCCGCCGGGGCCAGGGGACGCGAAGAGCCGGCGGTCCTGCGGGTGTCCGGCATCCGGCACCTGCTTAGAACCTTCGAGATGGCCGAGAACGGGCTCCTGGAGGCTGGCAGCGTGCTGGAGCCCTACGCCTGCGAGGGAGGCTGCTTCGGTTCGCCGCTGCTGGCTGGCCAAGCCCACCTCAACCGCGAGGCCTGGCGCCGCCTGCCGGCCGGCGGCGAGCTGAAAGCAGCAGCAATCGCCCGCACCGATCCATTCCGCCCGCGCCGGGGCCAGCGCCTGGACGCGGACATGAGTCGGGCCGTCGCCAGACTCGGCGAGATCGAGGATCTGCTGGCCAGCCTGCCCGGTCGGGACTGCGGGCGCTGCGGGGCGCCCAGTTGCCAAGCGTTCGCGGAGGACGTGGTCACCGGGCGGGCAGCGCGCGCCGAATGCCCATTCGCCGGCGTGAACGGGAGGATATCGGAATGAGGCTCAACGAACTGGCCCGCGCCCTGGAACTGGCGGATCTCACCCCCGCCGTGGACAGCCGGACGATGGTTACCCGGGCGCACGTGTCCGACCTGCTCAGCGACGTGCTGGCCAACGCGCCCGCAGGCGGTCTGCTGGTCACCATCCAGGCGCACATGAACGTGATCGCCGTCGCCCTCAACGCCGGGCTGGTCGCGGTGATTTTCGCCGGGGAACACCACCCACCGGCCGACGTGGTCGCCAGGAGCGTCGGCGAGGGGCTGAAGCTCTACCAGTCCGAGCGCAAGGCTTTCGACCTGGTCGGCGAGCTCTACGGGCTGGGCCTGCGGGGAAACGATGCGTGAACCGGCTTCGCGCGGACCGACACGTGCACATCGCGCGCGCGCCGTTCATCGGAGGTGCCGCCGTGCGTGACCTTTCGCTGCACGTGCTCGATCTGGTCGAGAACGCCCTGCGCGCCGGGGCCTCGATCGTGGAGGTCGGCGTGGAGGAGGACGCTGCTGCCGATCGCCTGGTCCTGAGCGTCGAGGACAACGGCCCCGGGTTCCCGCCGGGGGTGTGCGACGCAGCCGACCCCTTCTTCACCACTAAGAGCGGGCACAGGACCGGGCTAGGCTTGAGCCTGCTGCGCGCTGCGGCTGAGCGCGCCGAGGGCAAGCTGCTGCTGGGCAGGTCGGGCCTAGGCGGCGCGGCGGTGCGCGCCGAGATGAGCCTCGGCCACGTGGACCGCAGCCCGCTGGGAGACATGGCGGCCTCGCTGTCTTCGGTGGTCTGCACCAACCCGGGCGTCGACCTGCGTTGCAGGATCACCTCCTGCGACGCCACCCGGGAGGTAACCGTCCGGGGGGCGACCGGCCTGGTGGCGGCCAGGGATCTCGCGGGGAGGATCCGCGCGGCCCTGGCGGAGTTGGCGGTGGCGCCCTGACCGATTCGCTGGCAAAAGGAACGAGGAGAAGAGCATGACGACCAAGGCGTGCAACTGCGAGAAGCTCGAGGTGGAGGAAGCCGAACTTCTGCGCCGGCTGGACGAGGTCATCGTGGAGTACCACGACAGGCCCGGGGCGCTGATCCCCGTCCTGCAGATCGCGCAGGGCATCTTCGGTTACCTGCCAGAAGTGGCGCTCAAGCGCGTCGCCACAGGGTTGGGCAAGACCTACACCGAGGTCGCCGGCGTGGTCGGATTCTACTCGTTCTTCTCGACCCGCCCGCGAGGGCGGCACCTCATCAGAGTGTGCCTGGGCACTGCCTGCTACGTGCGCGGCGGACGCGAAGTCCTCAAGCTGCTGGCGGATGAGTTGGGCGTCGAGGTCGGAGAGACCACCCCGGACCGCGAGTTTACTCTTGAAATTGGCCGCTGCTTCGGAGCCTGTGGCTTGGCCCCGGTGATCACCGTCGACGACGAGGTTTACCCGAGGGTGAGGCGCAATCGCATCAGGCAGATACTCAACAACTACAGGGCCGGACCTGACGGTCCCCGGGAGGAGGGCGCGAGGTGAGCAGGAAGATCTGCAGCCCGGAGGATCTCCGGAAGCTGAGGGACGGCAGCAGGCGGGACATGGAACTCCGCGAGGGCGAGCGCCAGGTCCGCCTCACCGTACACATGGGCACGTGCGGCATAGCCGCCGGCGCACGCGACGTGCTTACCGGCCTGATGGACGAACTGAGCAATTCGGGGGAGGTTAACGTGACCCTGACCCAGTCGGGCTGTCTGGGGCTCTGCAACCAGGAACCCATGATGACGTTGCGCGACGGGGTCGGGCACGAGTTCCTCTACGCCCGGCTCGACCTGGACCGCGTGCGCCAGATAGTACGCCGGCACGTCCTGGGAGGTACGCCGGTGGTGGAGCTGATCGCCGATTCCGGCCCCAGGCCGGAAGGCGAGTGAGGCATGAACGGCGTCAGAGCGCACGTGCTGGTATGTACCGGGGCGGGCTGCGTGGCCTCGGGAGCGCATGCGGTGACCGCCGCCTTCCGCGAGGCGATCAGGAAGCACGACCTGGCGCAGGAGGTCAACGTGGTCGAGACAGGCTGCCTGGGTCCCTGCGCAGTCGGGCCGGTGGCAGTGGTCTATCCCGAGGGCGTTTTCTACCAGAAGCTGGCCCCTGACGACGCCCGGGAAGTGGTCTCCGAGCACCTGCTCAAGGGGCGGGTGGTGGACCGGCTGGTGCATCGCGAGGCCGAGGGTTCCGCGGGGGTGCCGGTGCTGAAGGACGTCGGTTTCTTCCGAAAACAGATCAAGATTGCCCTGCGCAATTGCGGGGTGATTGATCCCGCGAAGATCGAGGAGTACATCGCCCGCGACGGTTACGCCGCACTTGCCAAGGCCCTGACGGAAATGACCCCTGAGGCGGTCATCGATGAGGTGACTCGCTCCGGTCTGCGCGGGCGGGGTGGGGCCGGTTTCCCCACCGGCACCAAGTGGCGCTTCACGCGAGAGGCAGCCGGGGAGCGCAAGTTCGTGCTGTGCAACGGCGACGAGGGCGACCCCGGGGCTTTCATGGATCGCAGCATCCTGGAGGGCGACCCGCACAGCGTGATAGAAGCCATGGCCATAGCGGCGTATGCCGTAGGTTCGAACCAGGGTTTTATCTACGTCCGCGCCGAGTACCCGCTGGCCGTCGAGCGCCTGGGACACGCTATCGGCCAGGCCCGTGAGTTAGGCCTGTTCGGCCGGGACATTATGGGCACCGGATTCCACTTCGACCTGGAGATTCGCATGGGCGCCGGAGCCTTCGTGTGCGGGGAGGAAACGGCGCTGATGACCTCGATCGAGGGTAAGCGCGGCGAACCCCGCCCGCGGCCGCCGTTCCCGGCCCAGAAGGGCCTGTGGGACATGCCCAGTCTGCTCAACAACGTGGAGACCTACGCCAGCGTGCCGGCCATCATTCTGCGCGGCGCCGACTGGTACGCGCAGTACGGCTCGGAGAAGAGCAAGGGCACAAAGGTCTTCGCCCTGGCCGGCAAGGTGAAAAACACCGGGCTGGTGGAGGTTCCCGTGGGCACGCCGCTGGGCGAGATCGTTCTGGACATCGGCGGCGGCGTCCCCGGCAGGAAGCAGTTCAAGGCAGCCCAGATCGGGGGGCCTTCGGGGGGCTGCATCCCCCGGCAGCACCTCAATGTCCCAGTGGACTACGAAAGCCTGTCCGAGTTGGGCGCGATCATGGGATCGGGCGGGCTGATCGTCATGGACGAGGACAGCTGCATGGTCGACGTGGCCCGCTTCTTCCTGGAGTTCGTGCAGGACGAGAGCTGCGGCAAGTGCACGCCCTGCCGGGTGGGCACCAAGCGAATGCTGGAGATTCTAGAACGCATTTGCCGCGGCGAGGGCCGGGAGGGCGACGTAGAGCGCCTGATCGAGCTGGGTGAGCGCATCAAGGACACTGCCCTGTGCGGCCTGGGCCAGACCGCGCCAAACCCGGTGCTCTCGACCATCCGGCACTTCCGCGAGGAATACGACGCGCACATCCGCGACCGGCGTTGCCCGGCCGGGGTGTGCCCCGAACTGGTGCGCGCGCCCTGCCAGAACGCCTGCCCCGCGGGGGTGGACGTGCCCGGGTTCGTGTCCCTGGTGGGCGAGAAGCGCTACGCCGAGGCGCTCCGGCTGCACCGCGAGCGCAACCCTTTCGCCTCGGTGTGCGCCCGGGTCTGCTTCCACCCCTGCGAGGACAAGTGCCGGCGGAGTACGCTCGACGAGCCGGTAGCCATCCGCGGCGTCAAGCGCTTCATGGTCGAGCAGGAGCCGGTCATGCAGTTGCCCGAGGTCCGTGCGGACGAAGCCAACGCCCGGCGGAAGGTGGCCGTGGTGGGCGCCGGTCCGGCAGGGCTGAGTTGCGCCTACTTCCTGGCCCGGCTGGGCTACCGACCGGACGTCCTGGACGCCGCGGACGTTGCCGGGGGCATGCTCGTCCAGACCATACCCGCCTACCGGCTGCCGCGCGCGGAATTGGAGCGCGAACTCTGCATGATCAGACGCCTGGGGGTGAATATCCTCACCGGCCGACGGCTGGGCCGGGACTTCACGCTTCGCGCGCTGCGCGAGGGAGGATACCAAGCGGTTTTCCTGGCGGTGGGCGCACCCGAGGGGCTAAAGCTGGATGTACCCGCGGAGGAGACCACGGGCGTTACCGACGCCCTGGAATTCCTGCGCGGGCACAACCTGGGTGGCGGGGCCGCGGTGGGGCGCCGGGTGGTGGTCATCGGCGGCGGAAACGCTGCCGTGGACGCGGCGCGAACGGCGCTCCGGCTGGGGGCCGAGTCGGTTACGGTCGCCTACCGGCGTACTCGCGAGGAGATGCCCGCCTACTTCGAAGAAGTCACCGCCGCCGAACGGGAGGGCGTGGTTTTCAGGTTCCTGCTGGCCCCCGCCGGGATGATCGTGCGCGGTGGCAGGGTTGCCGGGGTGCGCCTGTGCCCCCAGGCGCTCGGCGAGTTCGACGCCAGCGGCCGGCGGCGGCCGATGGACTCCGGCGAGCCCGACGTGGAGATCGAGTCCGAAACCGTCATAGTCGCAATCGGTCAGAGGCTCGACGCTGCCGAAATCCTCAGCGGCCAGGACGTGGACATGACCCGGCGCGGCTATGTCCGCGCCGATGCGGCCTCCGGTCGGACCTCCGTGGAGTGGATCTTCGCGGGGGGAGACGCGGTCACCGGGCCCGCCTCGGTGGTCGAGGCGGTGGCCGCCGGAGAACGCGCGGCGGTGGGCATCGACCACTACCTGACCGGCGAGGAACACGCCTTCTGGCGCCAGGACCGGCACGTCGGCACCTTCTTCGATCCGGAGGCCGATCCGGTGGAGTACCCCCGGGCGCGGCCCAGTGAACTGCCTCCCGAACGCCGCCGCAGGGGGTTCGAGGAGGTGGAGATCGCCTGGGAAAGGTCCGTGGCCGAGCGCGAGGCCAGACGCTGCCTGCGCTGCGACTACGGCAAGGATTCCTGAATCAGGGGAAGGGGCGAGCGATGCCCAAGCTCACAATTGACAGCATTGAGGTCGATGTCCCGGAAGGCGCCACCATCCTCCAGGCCGCGGCGGACGCAGGGGTGAAAATCCCCTCATTGTGCTACATGGAGGGTTGCCCTCCGGTGGGCGCATGCCGCGTTTGCCTGGTAGAAGTGGAGGGCGCCAGGACTCTGGTCGCCTCCTGCGCAACACCGGTCGCTGCGGGGATGAAGGTGCGCACCACTACAAAGCGGGTACGCGAGGCCCGGCGCACGGTGGTCGAATTGCTGCTCTCCAACCACCACGGGGACTGCCAGACCTGCGAGCGCAACGACGACTGCGAGTTGCAGGCGCTCGCCCGGGAACTGGGGATCCGCGAGATCCGCTACGCCGGCGAGCGCAGCCCCGCCTTGCGGGACGAGAGCACCCCCGCGCTGGTTCGCGACACCGGCAAGTGCATACTCTGCCGGCGATGCGTGCAGATTTGCGCGGAAGTGCAGGGCGTTGGCGCTCTCTTCCCCCAGCACCGCGGTTTCCGGACGACCATCGGACCAGCATTCGCTCACCCGCTAGACTCGGTCACCTGCGTGCAGTGCGGGCAGTGCTCGGCGGTCTGCCCGGTGGGGGCAATCAGCGAACGTGACCAGATCGACGAGGTCTGGACAGCCATCGAGGATCCCTCGCTGCACGTGGTGGTCCAGACCGCCCCGGCCATCCGCGCTGCGCTGGGCGAGTGTTTCGGCTACCCGCCGGGCACGCTGGTCACCGGGAAGATGGTCTCGGCGCTCAGGAGGCTGGGCTTCGACGCGGTCTTCGACACCAACTTCACCGCGGACCTGACCATCATGGAGGAGGGCACCGAGTTGCTGACCCGCCTCGGCAGGAAGCTGGTCGATGGCGACGACGTTGCCCTGCCCATGTTCACCAGCTGCTCGCCGGGATGGATCAACTACGTTGAGCACTTCTACCCGGAGATTCTGCCCAACGTCTCGACCTGCAAGAGCCCCCAGCAGATGTTCGGCGCGGTGGCCAAGACCTACTACGCCGGGAAGCTGGGTCGGCCCAAGGAGGGCGTGTTCGTCGTATCGGTCATGCCCTGCACGGCTAAGAAATTTGAAGCACAACGCGAGGAGATGAACGGCAGCGGGGTGCGCGACGTGGACGTAGTCCTCACCACCCGGGAACTGGGCCGGATGATAAAGCAAGCCGGGATCGACTTCGCTTCCCTGCCCGAAGATAGCATGGACTCCCCGCTGGGGCTGTCCTCCGGGGCGGCGGACATCTTCGCCAACACCGGCGGGGTCATGGAGGCCGCGCTGCGCACCGCCTGGGAGATCGTCACCGGCCGTGAGTTGCCCTTCGAGAACCTGCACGTGGAGCCCATCGCCGGGCTGAAAGGGATCAAGGAAGCCTCAGTGAGAATCCAGGGAGCGCTGGACGACTGGGGGTTTCTGGAGGGAGTAACCCTCAGGGTAGCCGTGGCCCACGGGCTGGGCAACGCGCGCAAGATCATCGAGCGAGTGCTGGCCCGCGAGGCCGATTATCACTTCATAGAGGTCATGGCCTGCCCCGGCGGTTGCATCGGAGGGGGCGGTCAGCCGCGAATGACCGACGACTCGGTGCGCGCCGCGCGCATCGCGGCCATCTACCGCGAGGACGAGGGCAAGAAGCTCCGCAAGAGCCACGAGAACCCGGAAGTCAGGCAGCTCTACGAGGAATTCCTGGGCCGTCCGCTGGGCGAGAGATCCCACCAGCTGCTGCACACGCACTACACCGCTCGGGAACGCGTTTGAAAGCGGAGGCCGGCTTGAAACTGAATCTCGCCGCGCAGAGGGGCCCGGCAAACGCCGTCCTCGTGCTGCTTCTGGCGCTCGGCGCCTGCGGCCTGATCGCCTACTGCCGCCTGGTTCTCGGGCTGGACATCGTCTCCACTCATGTGGCCTACCTGCCCATTGTCCTGGCCGGCGCCTGGTGGGGACGGCGGGGTATCTGGGTAGCCATCGTTCTGGGCGCCCTCGTCCTGGTCTTCAAGCTGCTGGTTCCCACCCGGGAACCCTTCGTGGCCGACGTGGTCCGTGTGCTGCTGTTCGCCGGCGTGGCCCTGGCCGTGGGCACCCTCAGCGACCGGGACGCGCGCTCGCGGCGGGAACTGGAAGTTGCCCGGGCCAGACTGCAAACCTCCGAAAAGCTGGCCTCCATGGGCCAACTGGCCGCGGCGGTGGCCCACGAGATCAACAACCCCCTGGGTTCGGTGTTGCTCTGCTCCCACAGCCTGCTCAAGTGCATCGGAGCTTCCAAGGCCGACCAGCAGGACATCGAGATGATAGCCAGCGAGGCGGCCCGCTGCAGGGACATCGTGCGCGGCCTCCTGGACTTCGCCCGGCAGTCGCGGGTCAGTCTGGCCCCAGTGGCGGTCGGCGAGTTGCTCGCCGAAGTCCGGGACATGGTTGCGGCCAGATCTCGATCCGCCGATGTCACAGTCGTGGTCGATGCGGCCGGCGGGTTGCCCGAGGCCATGCTCGACCACATGCAGGTGGGGCAGATGCTGGTCAATCTGGCAGACAACGCCGTGGACGCCTGTCGGGCGGGCGGCACCGTCCGCCTGCGCGCCGGCCTGGACACCAGCGGCAACTGCCTGGAGATCAGCGTCAGCGACGACGGCTGCGGTATGCCCCGGGGAAACCTGGACAAGCTCTTTACGCCCTTTTTCACAACCAAGGAGCGCGGCAAGGGCACCGGCTTGGGCTTGGCCATCGCCTACGGGGTGGTCAAGATGCACCGCGGCGAGATCCGGGCGGAGAGCCTGGAAGGCCGCGGCACGACGCTTTACGTGCGGCTTCCGCTCAGAACGGAAACGGGCAAGAGAACAGAGTGAATCACTGAACCGATGGCCGGCGGGAGCCTGCCGGCCGGTTAGTGAGAGAGGAGGTTCCCGATGGGAACCAGAAGGAGCATCCTGCTGGTGGACGACGATGCCGACTTCGTTGCGGCCAACAGGCAGGTCCTGGAGGACGCCGGTTACGAGGTGCTCAGCGCCTACAACGGTGAGGAGTGCATCGAGAAGGCGCGCGCTCACCGGCCGGACCTGATCGTGCTGGATGTGATGATGACCCGCACCGGCGAAGGCTTCGACGTCTCCCGCGAACTGCGCAACTCGGAGCTCACCAGAGACATCCCCATCTTGATGGTCACCTCTATCAACGCGACGGTCCACATGCACTTCGGACCAGACGACACCTGGGTGCCGGTGGACGAGTTCATCGAGAAGCCGCTGTCGCCCCGGAAGCTCCTCGAGGCGGTTGCCGGGCGCCTGCGTTGATCCGGGAGGGAGGCGGACAGTGACCGAACGGGAACGGCTGGTCCTGGTGGTTGACGACGACGAAGACTTCGCCGCCGCGGCGTGCGCCGTGCTCGAGACCGAGGGCCTGGTCGTGGCTCGCGCCAACGGGGCGGAGGAGGCTCTGTCACTGGCCGCCAGGCGCGTCCCCGACCTGCTGATCACCGACCTGATGATGGGTCGCCTGGACGATGGGTTTCTCTTGGCCGGACGCGTGAGGGAACTCCCCGGCTGCGCACACGTCCCGGTGATGATCGTCACCGCGGCGGTCGCCCGCCGGGGATTTGATTTCCGTCCCCGGGGCGCGGCGGACCTTGCGGCCATGGGCGCGCAGGCTTTCCTGGAGAAGCCGGTGGTGCCGGAGAAACTGGCCTCCAGGGTCAGAGAGTTGCTGGTCGCCGCGGGCGGCCAGGCGCCTCAGGGATGATCGGGATGCCCGCGCGCATACTCGTGGTCGACGACGAGGCCGGCATACGCCAGGGATGCCAGCGAGCTCTCAGCGCCGAGGGCTACGAGGTCCGGACCGCTCCGGACGGCGCCGCCGCACTGGAGGCCTTCCGCGCGGCGGGTAACTTCGCCCTGGCCCTGATAGACCTGAAGATGCCGGGCATCGGCGGTATGGAGCTGATCCCCAAACTCAAGGATATCGACGAGCACATGGTCGTGGTGGTCATCACCGCCTACGCCACCATCGACACCGCGGTGGAAGCCACCAAACGGGGGGCCTACGCCTACCTGCCCAAGCCCTTTACCCCGGACGAGCTGCTGGTCCCGGTGAGAAACGGGCTGGAGCGGCGGGCGCTGTCCCTGGAGACCGCGCGGCTCCGCGCGGAGCGTGAGCGCCAGCTCCTGGAGGTGGCCTACGAACGCTCCAAGTGCGGCACGATCATCAACTGCATGACTGACGGTGTGCTGGTGGTCAACCGTGATCGCCAGGTGGTGCTGCGCAACGCGGCCTCCGCACGCATCACCGACCGCTGGGACGGCCTGCGGGTACCCGCCGCCCTGGACGCGCTGGAGTGCCCCGGGCTGGCCGCGGTAGTCAAGGAGGCGCTGGCCGCGCATCGCGGCCCGCTGATAGTCTCCCGGGAGGTGGAGATTCGCGACAGCGTCTACATGGCCAATGCCAGCCCGGTGGCCGAACCCGGCGGGGTGGTGGTCGGCGCCGTGGCCGTGCTCCGGGACATAACCGCCCTCAAGCGGCTGGAGACCGCCAAGTCCATGTTCGTGTCCATGGTCGCTCACGAGGTCCGCGCGCCGGTGGCCGCCATGGAGACCAACATCAACCTGATCCTGGGGGGCTACACGCGGGGAAGCCGCGGGCGCGAACGCCAGCTCCTGGAGCGGTGCATCGCGCGCGCCACGGCGCTGCGCCAGATGGTCTCCGAGCTCATGAACCTGACGGCCATCGAGACCGGGCACTTCGCGCTGACGCGCACACGCCTGGACCTGGGCGAGGTGATCGAGGAGGCGGCGGGATCCTGTGAGGAGACCGCTGCCGAGAAGGGCATCGAATTAACGCTTAGCGGACCCTGCGGGCGCAGCCGCATCGAGGTTCTCGGCGACCGCGACGCGCTGCTCAGCGTCTTCGCCAACCTGATCGGCAACGCCGTCAAGTATACACCCGAAGGCGGTCACGTGCGCGTGAACCTGGAGACTGACGGCTGCTGCGGACGCGTCAGCGTGAACGACGACGGCATCGGCATGAGCCCCTCGGAACGCGAGCACTGCTTCGAGGAATTCTTCCGGGCCAAGAACGAGTACACCGCCAAGATTCCCGGCACCGGACTGGGGCTGGCTCTCTGCCGCAGGCTGGCAGAGATGCACGACGGCAGGATACAGGTGCGGTCCGAACCCGGGAAGGGCAGTACCTTCACGGTTAGCTTGATGCTCGGCAACGCCGGGCAGGGAGGGAATTGATGAGCGTAAGAAGTTGCATGGCGGGACGCGGCCCGATCCGTCCGGCAAAACGCTCCGGGTGGCTGGTGGACGAACCCCGGGTATGGTCGGCGCTGAAGGCCGGTGGCGGCAGCGATGCTGCGCGCGTGCGCGAGGTGCTGGCCAAGGCCCGGGGCTTAGGCGGCCTGGAACCGGAGGAGGTAGCCGACCTGACCATGGTCAGCGACCCGGAGTTGCTCGCGGAGGTCTTCGAGACCGCGCGCGGGATCAAGGATGCCATCTACGGCAAACGCCTGGTGCTCTTCGCGCCGGTGTACGTGTCGAACTTCTGTGCCAACGAGTGCAGCTACTGCGCCTTCCGAGCCGGCAATTCCGCGGTCCCCCGCAAGGCGCTCTCGGGCGTCGAGACCGAGGGTGAAGCGAAGGCCCTGGTCGATCAGGGACACAAGCGCGTGCTGTTGGTCGCCGGGGGGGACCATTCCGGGAAGGGCCTCGATTACATCCTTGAGGCCATTGAGGCAGTCTATCGCGTCAAGAGCACCAACGGCGAGATTCGCCGGGTCAACGTCAACATCGCACCCCTGAGCGTCGAGGAGTTCCGGCGCCTCAAGGGCGCGGCAATCGGCACCTACCAGGTATTCCAGGAGACCTACGGCCGGGAAACCTACGCTCGGGTACATCTTGCCGGAAAGAAGCGCGATTACGACTGGCGAATAACGGCAATCGACCGGGCCATGCGGGCCGGCATTGACGACGTCGGGATCGGAGTGCTCTTCGGGCTTTGCGACTGGCGATTCGAGGTTCTGGCTATGATGCAGCATATCCGGCACCTCGAGGAGTGCTTCGGCGTGGGCCCCCACACCATCAGCGTTCCGCGCCTTGAGCCTGCCTGCGGATCGGTCATCGCCTCCAATCCGCCGCACGCGGTTGGCGACGTCGATTTCCGCAAGATAGTGGCCATCCTGCGCATGGCCGTGCCCTACACCGGGATAATCATGTCGACCCGCGAGGCTCCCGAAATGCGCAGGGAGAGCCTGGCGCTGGGCGTCAGCCAGATTTCGGCCGGCAGTCGGACCAATCCCGGAGGATACGCCGGAGACGGGAACGGGGGCCAGGAGACTGGCGAGCAGTTCTCGCTGGGAGATCACCGCGACCTTGACGAGGTCATCCGCGACGTCGCCGGGATGGGCTACATCCCTTCGTTCTGTACAGCCTGCTACCGCCTCGGGCGCACCGGGCTGGACTTCATGGAGATGGCCAAACCCGGCGAGATCAAGGCACACTGCGATCCCAACGCGCTGTCAACATTCACGGAGTACCTGCTCGACTACGCGACGCCGGAGACCGTGGCCGCCGGTGAGCGCTGCATTGCCAATGCGCTGGCAGGCATGAACGAAGTCCGGCGCGAGCATGCCGAGAAGATGATCGCGAAGGTCAAGGGCGGTAACCGTGACGTATTCTGCTGAACCAGTTGACGCCGTATGCCGCCTGGGCTCACCGGAGGCGGCGCCGGAAGGAAGGGACGGCTGATGCGCGGGACGCCCAGGGGTTTCCGGCTGCACATCGGCCTCTTCGGACGGCGCAACGTCGGCAAGAGCAGCCTGCTGAACGCGATTACCCGCCAGCGGGTGTCCATAGTCAGCGAAGTCGCCGGGACCACCACCGACCCGGTGGAAAAACCCATGGAATTCCTCCCTTTGGGCCCGGTGTTGTTCATCGACACAGCGGGCATAGACGATTCCGGAGCCCTGGGCGTTCTGCGGGTCGAGAAGACCCGGCGGGTATTCGACCGCACCGACCTCGGGGTAATCGTCGCCACTGCGGGCGAGTGGGGAAAGTTCGAGGAGCGCGTCCTGGGCAAGCTTCGCTCCGGGGGGATCCCGACCGTCGCGGTGATCAACAAGGTCGACCTTGCCAACCCGCCTCCGGCGCTGATCGAGCGCTTGGCGCGCGAGAAAGTGCCGCTGGTCAGGACCGTAGCCAGCCGCGGCGAGGGTCTCGCCGAGTTTCGTCAGGCCCTGCTGGAATCCGCACCACCCGACTTTCTGGAATCGCGGACGCTCATCGCCGACCTGGTCGGGCCCGGCGGTCTGGCCGTCCTGGTCGTGCCCATCGACAAGGAGGCCCCCAAGGGGCGCCTGATCTTGCCGCAAGTTCAGACCATTCGCGACATTCTGGACGGGGGGTGTTTCTGTTTGGTCGCCCGCGACTCCGAACTGCCCCGCGCGCTGGCCGCGCTGAACGTCGAACCCAAGCTGCTGGTCACCGATTCGCAAGCCTTCGACCGGGTGGCAGGAGCGTGTTCCCGCAGGCTGCCGCTGACGTCCTTCTCGATACTCTACGCGCGCTTCAAGGGAGATCTCATTGAGCAGGTCCGGGGGGTGCTTGCCGCAGAGCGGCTCCGGCCGGGCGACCGCGTGCTGGTAGCAGAGGCCTGTTCGCACCACCCGATAGACGACGACATCGGCAGGGTGAAGATCCCACGCTGGTTGCGCCAGCACGTAGGCGGGGATCTGGACTTCACCACGGTTCAGGGCCACGACTTCCCGGAGGATCTCTCCCCCTATCGCTTGGTGGTTCACTGCGGGGCCTGCATGTGGAACCGTCGCGAAATGCTCAGCCGCCTCGGGCGCTGCCGCGGGGCGGGAGTACCCATCACCAACTACGGCGTGGTCATTGCCTACAGCCTGGGGATCCTCGATCGCGCGCTGGAGCCCTTTCCCGCAGCGCTGGAGGTCTACAGGCGGGCAGTGCGGGGGGGCATGCGATCCTGCAAGGGTGTGCCGACTTGATCCCGGTGAGGACGGAAGCGGTCCTGGAACTGCTCCGCGAAGAGGGGCTTGGCCTGATCGAGAGGGCCGACGCCGCTAGGCGGAAGGCGTGCGGCGACGAAGTGCACCTGCGAGGCATCGTCGAGTTCTCCAATGCCTGCAGCCGCAACTGCCTGTACTGCGGCCTGCGACGAGACAACCATTGGCTCAGACGCTATCGGATGGAACCGGAGGAGATCGTCGCCGCTGCGCGCCGGGCCGAGCGAGCCGGGGCGCGGACGGTGGTGCTCCAGAGCGGGGAGGACGACCGCCTGGACGGCGAGTGGCTGGCCGGGGTGGTCGCGGCGGTAAAGCAGGAGTGCGACGTGGCCGTGACCCTGAGTGTCGGAGTGCGTTCGCGCAGCTTCTACTTGGCCTGCCGCCAGGCCGGCGCCGACCGCTTCCTTCTCAAACACGAGACCGCCAGCGAGAGGCTCTACCGCCGGATGCACCCGGACTCGCTATTGGAGGACAGGCTCCGAGCCGTGGGGCAACTGCGCGAGTTGGGCTACCAGACCGGCGGCGGCTGCATCGTGGGCCTGCCCGGGCAGGATCTCGCCAGCCTGGCGGGCGACTTGGTCACGCTGGAAAGGCTGGACCTGGACATGGTCTCGATAGGCGCGCTGGTTCCCCATCCCGACACCCCTCTCGCGGCGGAGCCAGCCGGGTCGCTGGAGTTGACCCTGAGGGTGATCGCCGCGGCGAGGCTGATCCTCGGCGCGGTGCACATGCCGGCGGCCACGGCGCTGGACGCCGCGGCCCCGGGAGGGCGCGAGCGCGTGCTGGGGTGCGGCGCCAACGTGATCATGCCGAACTTCACTCCGGAGCCCTACCGCCGGCTCTACGAGCTCTACCCGGGCCGTTCCCGGTCGGACTCGGCGGAGGACATCTTGAAAATGCTGGGGCGTCTGGGGCGGCCGGTTTCCCGCGATCTGGGAGACACGATGAAGGCCATGGCGACGAGGAGGTGCGAATGAGTGGCAACGGACCGGAGCCGATAGGCCGGGGAGGGCCTGGACGGTCTGCTGATCGAGAGGAGGCCAGCGCCAAGCATGTGCTGCTGACCTGGATACCCGTAGGACTGCTCATGGTCGGAGCCATCGTGGCGACGGCGGCGGTCACAGATCGGGAAGCACTGGCGTCCACGCTGACCATGGGGGCGCTGGTGATAGCACTGCTGGCCCTGGGCTGCGAGTACGTTGACTCCACGCTGGGGATGGGCTACGGCACGGCGCTGACGCCGTTGCTGCTCTTCGCGGGCTACGAGCCGCTGGAGGTCGTGCCAGCGGTGCTGCTCTCCGAGTTGGCCACGGGCATCATGGCTGCACTGCTGCACCACAAAGCTGGCAACGTGGACTTTCGCCGGGACGGAGTGGACATCAAGATTGCCATGGTGCTGGCCAGTTGCAGCGTGATCGGAACGCTGGGAGCCGTATTCGTGGCAATCAAGCTCCCTAAGTTCTATCTCAAGCTCTATATTGGCTTGCTGGTCCTGGTCATGGGCCTGATCATTCTGCTTCTCAAGGGTCGTCAGGGACGATTTTCCTGGAAGAAGGTGGTCGGTCTGGGCGTTTTAGCCTCCTTTAACAAAGGCATGAGCGGCGGCGGCTACGGGCCGGTGGTTACTTGCGGTCAGATCCTCTCGGGGATTACCGGCAAACGCGCAGTGGGCATCACTTCGCTGGCCGAGGGTCTGACCTGCCTGGTGGGAATTGCCGCCTTCTGCTTGGCCACGGGCTGGCCCAACTGGGGATTGGCCGTACCCCTGGTGGTGGGGGGGCTGTGTTCCGCGCCGCTGGCAGCTTGGTCCGTGAGCAAGGTGAGAACAGGAAAGTTGACCGTGGCTATTGGTGTTGCCACTGTGCTCCTTGGCGCATTGACCCTGAGTAAAGTCGTCTGGGATCTTACGAAAGGCTGATCAGGTGCGTCCGGTCATGCTGGCTCTCTCAACGTTCAGGCAGTCACAGCGAGCCGTGGAACTAGCAATTGAGAAGGCTCGCAAGCCAGGCGAACTGGTTATAGTCTACGTGGTCGACGTCAACCTAGCGCGCTACCTCATGGACACTGACATCGGCTTCTATTCGAAACTCATGAAGACGACGGAAGAGGAACTTCTTGGGGAGCACAAAGCCACGGCAGAGAAGCGGGTAGCCACCATTGCCCGGGAAGCTGAAACCCGTGGGATTACCGTCAGAGCAAGCATTGTCGTGGGGCGTTTCGCGCAGGAGTGCATTGCCGTCGTAGACAAGGAACAACCCGAACTGATTGTAACTACCAGGTCTGACCGACCGGCCTGGGCCAGGCGCTTCTTCGGCTCACCTGTCGACCGCCTGATCCGCCACGCGGGCTGTCCGGTTCGAGAGGCTTAGGAGAATGATTCCCAGGGTCCAGGACGGGAAAAGCGCTTGAGCGGAGGGACAAGATGGAGAGAATCACGGGCGGAACAGGTCGGAGAGATGGCTTGGAATTGCCATCTGGGGGATCTCGTTTCAGGGCAGGGGCCCGTTCGAAGTCGATGACGAGTCGATAGTGACACGGATTAACAACCTGTTCTGCGGAACGGGCAGCGGCCCCGAACAGGAGACTCCGAGAGCCAGAGCGCCGGGGAGCGCGTAGCAGCGATGAGCCTTGAGACGTTCTTCACTCCTAAATCGGTCGCTATCGTGGGGGCGTCCCGCGAAAAGACCAAGGTCGGCTATTCCATCCTCAAGAGCGTGATAGACGGGGGCTTTGAGGGCGAGGTCTTCCCCGTGAACCCCAAGACTGAGGAGATACTGGGCCTCAGGTGCTACTCGGATTTGAAGAGCATCGGGAAGCCCCCCGACCTGGTCGTGATCGTCGTCCCCGCGAAGCTGGTCCCCTCCGTTATCAAGCAGTGCGAAGAAGTCCGAGCCGGTTCTGTCATCGTGATAACCGCAGGCTTCAAGGAGATCGGCCCCGAGGGCGAGAAGATCGAGCGCGAGCTGGTCCAGTCAGTACGCAGCGCCGGCATCAGGATGATCGGCCCGAACTGCCTGGGGATCATAGTTCCCGGCAGCAAGCTCAACGCCAGTTTTGGGGGCGATCTGCCGGTGCCGGGGTGCATCGGTTACATCTCCCAGTCCGGCGCGCTGCTGGCAAGCATACTGGACATGGCCAACGCGAACGGCATCGGCTTCAGCAAGCTGGTGAGCATCGGTAACAAGGCCGACGTCGATGAGCTGGACGTGCTGAAGGCACTGGGCGCCGACCCGGAAACGAAGGTGATCGCCGGCTATCTGGAGAACATTACCGACGGAAACGCTTTCGTCCGCGAAGCGGAAACCATCTCGCAAGAGAAGCCGATTCTGCTGATGAAGTCCGGGGGCACGGAGGCAGGCTCCGCGGCGGCGTCCTCGCACACCGGCAGCCTGGCCGGGAAGGACACCACCTATGAATGCGTGTTCGAACGTTCGGGCATAATCCGCTGCGATTCAATCAGGAGCCAGTTCGATTTCGCTCAGGCCTTCTCCGAACAACCCCTCCCAGCAGGTCCGTCCGTGGCGGTGATAACCAACGCCGGCGGTCCAGGCATCATGGCCGCTGACGCCATCGAACGCAGGGGCCTGGCCTTCGCCCGGTTGGCCGAACAGACCATGGAGAAGCTCGCTGCCCGCCTGCCGGCGGCCGCCAACGTGCACAACCCCGTCGACGTCCTCGGGGACGCCATGGCCGACCGTTACGAGTTCGCGCTCGATACCGTCTTGGACGACCCCGGCGTCGATTCGGTGCTGGTATTGCTCACCCCACAGGCGATGACCGAGGGCTCGGCCAGCGCCGAGGCGGTGGTGCGCGTGACTCGGGAGAAGCCCGCCAAGCCAGTGCTGGCCTCGTTCATGGGTTCGGCGAAGGTCGTGGCGGCCGTGAAGGCTCTGCGCGCGGGGGGTATCCCCCAGTATGACTCGCCCGAGGCGGCGGTCGGCGCGCTGCGTGCGCTCAACGATTACGTCCGCTGGCGCAAGCGTCCCAAGCGCGTGGTCAAGCTGTATCCAGTCAACCGCCGCAAGGTAGAGAGGATCATCGACCGCCACCTGCGCCGCGATCTGCGCGAGATCGGCGAGATGGAGAGCAAGGAAATCCTCGAGGCCTACGGGTTCGTGACGCCCAAGGGCTCCATCGCCACCAGCCCCGAGCAGGCCGTCAGCATAGCCGAGCAACTCGGCTATCCCGTGGTCATTAAGATCTGGTCGCCGGACATCATCCACAAGTCGGACGTGGGCGGCGTTCGCGTGGGCCTGAGCAGCGCCCGGGCGGTCACCGACGCTTTCGATCTCATGATGTACCGCATTCCCAAGAGGGCCCCCGACGCCGACATCCTCGGCGTACTGGTCCAGGAGATGTGCACCGGTGGCCAGGAAGTCATCCTGGGCATGAACCGCGACCCGCGCTTCGGCCCCCTTATGATGTTCGGCATGGGCGGGGTTCTCGTCGAGGTGCTCAGGGACGTGTCCTTTTACCTGGCGCCGCTCACCGCCGACGAGGCCAAGCAGATGCTGGTGAACACGCGCACCTACCGGATGCTCACCGGCGTGCGCGGCCAGGAAGGCGTGGACATCGACGCCCTGTCCGAGGGCTTGCAGCGGCTCAGCCAGTTGGTCACCGAGTTTCCGCAGATCAAGGAGATGGACATCAACCCCTACCTGGTCGGCCCGTCGGGCACCACCCCCGTGGCGGTGGACGCCAGGATCAGCGTGGAGAAGGAGTGAACGGGCGATGACTCAAGCCGACTGGACCGAACGCTACGCCGACCAGATCGCTACCGCGGTTGAAGCCATGAAGGTCATCAGGCCCGGCTACCGCATATTCATCGGAACGGGTTGCGGTCAGCCCCAGCACCTGATCACCAGCCTGGTGGAGCACTCCGCGCACATCGCCGACGCGCATATCATTCACCTCCTAACCATGGGCACCGCGCCCTACGCCGACGAGCGCTTCCGCGAGAAGTTCAAGATGAACAGCTTCTTCATTGCCGAGAACGTCCGCGACGCGCTGGCGAGGGGAATCGGCGACTACACCCCAATCTTCCTCTCTGATATTCCCGGCGAGTTCCAGAGCGGCAACATCCCCCTGGACGTGGCCCTGATCGCGGTCTCGCCGCCCGACGCCAACGGCCTCTGCAGCCTGGGAGTCAGCGTTGACATCGTCAAGAGCGCTGCGGCCAACGCCAATTACGTTATCGCCCAGGTCAATTCGCGCATGCCGCGAGTGCTCGGCGACAGCTTCCTGCACGTCAACAACATAGACATGCTCGTGCCTTACGACGAGGAGATCATCGCCGTCGACCCGCCGGAGCCCGACGCGGCTCTGCGCCGCATTGGTCAGAACATCGCTCGTCTGGTCGAGGACGGCAGCACTATAGAGTGTGGCATCGGGCGCATTCCGCAGGCCCTGGCCGAATGTCTCCGCGACAAGAAGGATCTCGGCGTGCACACCGAAATGTTCGGCGACTGGATTATCGACCTCATCGAATGTGGCGCAATCACCTGCGCCAAGAAGACCGTGAACCGCAACAAGGTGGTAGCCAGCTTTTGCATGGGCTCGCGCCGGCTATACGACTACATCGACAACAATCCTTTTTTCGAGTTCCACCCCACCGAATACGTCAATGACCCATTCCTGATCAGCCAGCACGACAAGATGGTCGGGATTAACGTGGCCCTGGAGATAGACCTCACCGGCCAGGTGTGCTCGGACTCTCTGGGCTACCAGTTCTACAGCGGAATCGGCGGACAGGTCGACTTCATCCGCGGGGCGGCGCGCAGCCGCGGGGGCAAGGCGATCATTGCCATGCCCTCAACCGCGCGCGGCGGCGAGGTCTCCCGGATAGTACCGCACCTGACCGAAGGTGCCGGGGTGGTCACCACTCGCGGCGACGTGCACTACATCGTCACCGAGTACGGCGTGGCCTACCTGCACGGCAAGAGCATACGCGAACGGGTGCTAGCCCTGGTCAACATTGCCCACCCGAAGTTCCGCAAGGAACTCCTGATGGCCGCCAAGGCCCAGAACTATATCTATCAGGATCAGATAGAGATGACTTGGGAACAGATGTCCTATCCCGAAGAGTTGGAAAAACACCAGACGCTCAATGACGGCACGGAGATATTCTTCCGGCCGATCAAGCCTTCCGACGAGCCGGCGCTGGCGGACATGCTCTACTCGCTGAGCGCGGAATCGGTGCGCAAGCGCTATTTCACCCACACGCGGGCATTTCCGCACAGAGACGTGCAAAAGCTGGCCAATGTGGACTACCGCCAGGACATCGCCATCGTCGGCTTGGTCCCGACCACGGCCGGAGAAGAGATCGTGGCCATCGCCCAGTACTTCCTGGATCCGCGCGACCGTTCCGCCGAGGTGGCATTCATCGTTCAGGATGAGTGGCAAGCCAAGGGCATGGGCACTTTTCTCCTGGAGTACCTGGCCGAGATTGCCAGAGCGCGCGGCATCACCAAGTTCTGCGCCAGCGTGCTTCCCGAGAACAAAACCATGCTGGCCGTCTTCCACAACTCGGGCTACGATGTGAATATCAAGTTCGACGGAGAGGCCTACGACATAGCGTACAAAGTCAACGGGAAGTTGGCGGACCGCCTCAATGGCGACAACTTGCCCCTCGTCCCGCAAAACAGACGGCGGCCGACTGGTACCCAACCTTAACGCATGTCCTGGCCCACCGCATTGTGACAATTCCTCTAACCGTCGTCCCGGCAGCATCTTGCTGCGGCCAAGCGGCCTTGCAGGCTTCCGACAGCTATGGCTCAACCCAAACCGTCACCGTCCGCTGAGCCACTATAGCGCTCGGGCTAGGCCTGCCTCCTGCAACATGTCCCGGAACGCCTCCACCTGCTCCGCTTCACTCTTCATCCTGGTCAGCGGCCGCAGCCGCCTCTCGCTCAGGAACTTTCGCAACTCCGGAGAATCATGCGCCAGCAGGATGAAATTGAGGATGGGCGGGGCAAGCTTGAGGAGGTTGAGCATCCTGTAGACCCAAACCCGAGAGACGCCAAGCAGCTCAGCAAGCTGGGTTTTGGTCGTCAAAGGGTGTTGGTTGAGGGCATCGGCATATCGCTGGGCCGCGACCACGATGTTGGGCTGCTCCTCGAAGGCCTGCTGTTTCCGCGTGGCCCTCCGGAGGTCGCGGAGTTGTACCTGGGTAATGACCGTCTTTCCCTCAGCACCGATCGGCGGCGGCCTGAAAACAATGGTCTGGAATTTCCCCTGGAGCTGGATATGATATGGCAGAGGCAGGCGTAGACGGCGTAGTTTTTTGCCGTAAGTCCTTGCGGCTCTTGTGCGCAGGTTGGTCAGCCCGGGGAGCCAACACCCTAACGCATTGTCCGTCAACACCTTACGGCGATACCAGTTTGCGCGTTGCGCGTCATGGGCTCACCAGCGCAGTGCAATTGCAGGGCACGTCCTGCCGCTTCAGCTATCCAGGATATTCTCCGCCTCCTCCTTGTCGACGTCCACGATGTTCCCCCGGCCACGGCGATGGCCGGGGGAGAGGGGTGCGTGCGTCCGCGGGGTTGAACGACAGATACTCTTAGGGGTACAATCCCCGGTGAACGATTTTCTCACCGATGCGCCCGAGCGAGACTATGTATGCCGCAGTGCGCCTGTTCGTGTCGTATCGTCTGGCAGTTTCCGCAATAACCCCGTAATTCCGCTCGTAGCGCTCAGACAGGAATTTATTTACATACTCCGTCGTGAAAGTATGCGTGCCGTGGTTGTGCAGCCACTCCAGGTAACTGACCGCCACGCCGCCCGCATTGGCGAAAATGTCCGGCAGGACATCAACCCCCTTCTCAGCGAGGATTTCGTCGCCCTCCAGGGTCGTCGGACAGTTGGCGCCTTCCGCGACCACCTCGCAGCGCAGCAGTGGAGCGGATTCCCGGGTGATGGAGTTCTCTAGCGCCGCAGGAATGAAGATTTCCGCCTCGGCGGAGTAGAATTCCTCGTCGTCGATGCTGGCCGGTCCCTCGAACCCCGCAATCACGCCGTTCCCGAGGACGTGCTCGGTGAGCCCGTAGGCATCTATGCCTTCGGGATCGGCCATGCAGCCGCTCACGTCGGCGACCGCGACCATCTTGGCGCCCGCGTCCTGCAGGAACTTGGCCGCATAGGATCCTACCTTGCCGTAACCCTGGATTGCGAACCTTAACGAGCCCAGGTTCTTCTGCTTCTCCCTGGCCCACTCGCGGATGGCCATGAAGAGCCCCTGTCCGGTGGCCGGCGCCCGCCCGGGAAGGCCCTCACAAGCCACGCTCTTGCCGGTAACCACCGCTGCATTGGTAATGTTGAACTTGGCGGCAGTATGCATGCAGTAAGTATCGTACATCCAATCCATGATCTGGCTGTTGGTATTGACGTCCGGCGCCAGGCAGTCCTGATCGGGTCCGATGTCTGAAAGCATCTCGTAAGTCAACCGGCGGGTCAGGGCCTCGATGTCTTTCGGGCCGTAGTGGCCGGGGTCAATGGCCACGCCGCCCTTGGCCCCTCCAAAGGGAATCTCCAGGAGGGGGCACTTCCAGGTCATGGCTGCGGCCAGCGCCTTGATTTCGTCGAGAGAGACTTGCGCGTGAAACCGCATTCCGCCCTTGTAAATGCCGTATGTGTTATTGAACTGCACTCGATAGGCCAGGAAACTTTTGGCTTGGCCGTTTTCGCTGCTCGTCTTGCTCTGGGAAACCATCACCGGGACATTGTAGATGATCTCCCGCCTCGGCTCGGCCACCATGGCCCTGACCCGATCATCGAGGTTCATCAGATCCGCGGCCCGGTTGACACGGACCTTGTCAGCCTCGTAGAGGTTGACTTCTGCAGAAACACACTCGCGTGGGCAGAACTCCATGTTTGCACCGTCCTTCTTTGTACCCATCTCTACTTGTACTCCTCGCAGTGCCAGAGGTCGCCCTCCGGCTTGGCGAACGGGCAACGTGCGCGCTTCGCGCAGTTGACACGCAACCCCGACAGCCGGTCCTTCAACAAACCGGCGTCATTGATCGACCTAGCTTTCTCATGCCCGATTCCGTTTCTCCGGAAATCTCAGCCATCGGACAACTGTTCGCGCTCCTGAGCATTGACCCCGTTGAGTTCCAGCCGGTGCTCCTTGCATCCGCGGCGCGCGCAGACCTGCATCATTCCGCCGCTACGCACCACCATGGGCACCATCGGCGCCCCGCAGGTTGTGCAGTTCGCGGCACCCACCAGTTCGGCGTAGCAGTGCGGGCAGAAGAAGTGCATTACCGTGTCCAGGGGGATGGGAATCTGTGACTTGATGTTGAAGCTGCCGTAGCGGCAGGAGAGGCTGAATCCGCAGTGGTGGTTCTCGAAGGAGATCGTTATTCGGATCGAAGGCAGGCCGTCTATCGGGCGCGTCGCGTCCATCAGGCTGTGGTTGCAGCGCGGGCAGTTAACGTCGAGCGGGAAAATACGCTCGTCCTTCTCCGCTTCGATCTTGTCGAGGCCCTCACGCGTCTTGGCAATGATTTCCTCCACTTGGACCGGCCTGACATTGGAGAAGTAGTGCCCGTCCACTACGACGATAGGCCCCAGGGCACAGGCGCCCAGGCAGTTGACGGTCTCCAGGGTGAATTCCTCGTCCGGAGTCGTCTCACCGGCCCCGATCTTCAGGCGATCGCTGAACAGCTCGAAGATGGAGGGTGCGCCGCGGATATGGCAAGTCGTCCCGAGGCAGACGGACACCAAGTGCTTGCCTCTGGGCTTCAGCCGCAAGGTCTTGTAGAAGGTGGCCATCCCATACACGTCCACCAGTGACGTTCCCGTCCTCTCCGCCACAATCCTCAGAGCCTCTTCGGGGAGGTAACCGTACGTGTCCTGAATGTCCTCAAGCACGGCCATGAGCGCACCGGCCGTCCCGGTGTGGCTCTCCACGGTTTTCAGCACGGCCTCCGGATCGACCTGTTCACCTGTGCGAAGTGGCGTTCCCGTCGTGTTTGCTGACATCTATCGGTACTCCTCGCAATGCCACACACCGCCTTCGGGCTTGTAGAAAGTGCAGGTATGGCGGTTCTCACAGTCAACGCACAGGCCCATGAGTTCGACAGAAGCCCTTCCATCTGCCTGCGAGGCGGGCGCGGGCCCCTTCGGAGGGAAGGCTTTCGGCGTCTTCCCTGTTGGGGACACCTCGCAGGACTCGAATTCCTCGCATTGGAGAACAGGCTGCCTGGCACCCGCCAGATACACACAGGTTGCTGCATTCTTACACGTTGAGCAAATCCCGGAGTACTCTGCGTTCTCTGACATAGGCCTTTCCTCCTGGTTGACTGGGAGCTTGGCCACTTGTCCCTCCAGGCGTTCCGAAACGCGAGGCCTCGATCTTTCCCTAGCTTCGGGGTTCATAGCAAGCCTCATGCCACTGGCCTCCCACCACGAGAGCCCTACGACCTGAGGCTGCTCGGCAGTCCGCCGGAGAGCACGCAATCAATGTCTGGGGCTCAGGATGCTGTGAGGAGTCAGCTGCCAGGCCGCTTCTTAGTGAGAGGCTCGATAACCGTCCACCGGCGCCAACCTTCGCTTTGGGCAGGTGCGAAGATTCTGCTCAGCGGGAAGGTTCTGCGCGGCGGCGAAGGGAATTCAGGGGGTAGGTAACGCTAGCTTCTTAAGCCTTTCCTGGATGGTCCTGCGGCTTATTCCAAGTATCTCCGCCGCGCGTGTCCTGTTGCCCCCGACGCTTGCGAGCACGTTCCGGATGTGCTCGGCTTCCACTTCAGCCAGCGTCCGGTTGAGGCGGGCGGCCCTGAGAGCCGAGAACCGCATCAAGGAAGGCATATCGGGGATCTCGATGTACTCCCCGTCAGCCATGACCACGATCCCCTGGATGGTGTTCTCGAGCTCCCTGACGTTGCCTGGCCAATAGTGTGTCCTGAGGAGTTGCAGGGTATCTTCGGAAAAGCGAGGCACGGGCTTTCCCTGTTCCTCGGCGAACTTGGCTGCGAAATGGCGAGCCAGAAGCAGGATATCGTCACCCCTCTGACGGAGCGGGGGAACAGCGATGGTGACCACCTTGAGGCGGTAGTACAGATCCTCCCGGAAGCCGCCCTTCTCCACCTGCGTGGGGAGGTCCTTGTTGGTTGCGGCCAGAACCCTTATGTTAACGCTTCTCGGCCGGTCGGTCCCGACCATGTAGACTTCTCCGTTCTGGAGGACCCGCAGGAGCTTCACCTGCACCGCGGGGCTCATCTCGCTGATCTCGTCGAGGAATATGGTGCCGTCGTCCGCGGTGTGGAAGAAGCCCGTTCTGGTTGACGACGCGCCCGTGAAGGCTCCCTTTAAGTGGCCGAAGAGCTCGCTTTCGACCAGCCCCTCCGGAATGCCCCCGCAGTTCACGGGCACGAAGGGCTCGGAGGCGCGGGGGCTGTTGTAGTGGATCGCTCTGGCTACCAACTCCTTGCCGGCGCCACTTTCTCCGGTGATGAGCACCGTGGCTGATGACTTGCCCGCCTTGGCGATGGCCAGGAAGAGCTTGCGCATGGCATCGGACTCGCCGATCAGACCGTGGTAGCTCACGGGCGACTCTTGCGCGCTGTCTCGGTTGATCCGCCGCACCTTCAGTCTCTCCAGCAAGCGCGAGACAGAGGCCATAAGCTCCTCGTCGGTGAATGGCTTGGACAAATAGTCCTCCGCCCCTGTCCTGACCGCCTCCACCGCCCCCTTGATCGACGGGTAGCCGGTGATCATCATCACCTCGGTGTCCTTGAAGTTCTCGCGGACGTGCCTCACGAGATCAAGACCATCGACCCGCGGCATTCTCATATCCGTGATGACTAAATCGATGGGGGTGTCTTCAAGGATGCTCAGCGCTTCGCCTACGCCTGGGGAAGTGAAGACCTGATACCCTTCCTCCCGCAACGTCCGCTCTAGGACTTCCCGCATAATGGGGGCATCATCCACCACCAGAATGCGTTTGCCGCCGAGCGATGCAACCATTTCATCCGCTCCCGTCGTTGTTTCCGGCTCCCGTCAGAGGCAATCGGACCTCAACTCGCGTGCCTCGCCCCGGCCGGCTTTCCACGCTGATGCTTCCCTTGTGGGAGTCTACGATTCCGTGCACGACCGGGAGCCCCAGACCCGTGCCTTCGCCAACTTCCTTGGTCGTGAAGAACGGCACGAAGACCTTGTCAAGTACCTCCCTGCTCATGCCGATGCCCGTATCCTGCACGAGGAGCCGGACGTCGTTCTCCCCTGCTTCGGTCCGAACCGTGAGCTTGCCGCCCCCCGGCATTGCCTGCAACGCGTTCACTATGAGATTGACCAGAACCTGGTTGATCTGGGCGGGATCGCAGGTGATCTCCGGCAGACCGGGAGCGAGTTCAAGCACGAGGTCCACGCCCTGCTGGGCGCGCCGAGCCTCGAAGAAGTCAAGCCCTCCCTCGATCATCTGATTCAGGTCAGTCCTGGCTTTCTCGGGTGGCGCCTGGCGGGCAAAGACCAGAAGCTTCTTGATAATCTCCCTGGCCTGGAGGCAGATAGCCTTGATCTTATCGATGTCATCCTTGGTCCGCGGCGGGACATCCTTGGGCCTGACCGCCAGTTGGGCGAGCCCCAGAATGCCTCCCAGGGGCTCATTGAGTTCGTGGGCCACGCCGGCGGCAAGTTGGCCGATGGTCGCCAGGCGGTCTGCGTGCTGGAGCTGCTCCCGTATCCTCAGCCTCTCTTCCCCGGCCTCCCGGCGCTCGATAATCAGCGCCACCTGCTGGGCAATGGCGCCTATGAGCGCCCGTTCCTCCTTGAGAAAGGGGCCCTCGTCGAGTTCAGGTTTCTCCTCTGAGTACACTACTTCCACGAACCCCCGCGGCCTACCGGCCACGACGATCTCGGCTTCCTGGCGGGCAACCGGGCTGCCATGGCTCTTAGTCGCGTGATCTTGGCCGTCCACCTCGATGCGGCCTGAGGTTATCTTTGGATACTGCCAAGCCGGCGGGAGGAGGTCGGCTACGCCCTGGAGTAACCTCCCCAGCGGGACCTCCGGCTCGCCGGCCAGCTGGGCGATGCCGTAGAGGCAGGTGAGCTCCTTGACGCGCTCGCGGAGGGCCGCTTCCGTGTCCTGATCGGAACGGGCAGACGCCAGCTGTCCGCGCCCCCGGCTATCAACGGAAGGACCTGATTTCTTGGGATGTCCCACGGTCACGTTCACCTTTCGACCTGCAGTCGTGCGCCCCTCCACCCAGGTCCACTTTATCTATGGGGCGGCTCTCTACAAGCACCTTTGCTCCTACTCGCCACTAGGAACTGCTGATAAGCGTGATCGACGCGACTACCGTGCTGGAGCGGTAGAAGCCAACTCCTCCTCGCGCACCAATTCCCGGAATGCCTCCACCTGCTCCGCTTCACTCTTCATCCTGGTCAGCGGCCGCAGCCGCCTCTCGCTCAGGAACTTTCGCAACTCCGGAGAATCATGCGCCAGCAGGATGAAATTGAGGATGGGCGGGGCAAGCTTGAGGAGGTTGAGCATCCTGTAGACCCAAACCCGAGAGACGCCAAGCAGCTCAGCAAGCTGGGTTTTGGTCGTCAAAGGGTGTTGGTTGAGGGCATCGGCATATCGCTGGGCCGCGACCACGATGTTGGGCTGCTCCTCGAAGGCCTGCTGTTTCCGCGTGGCCCTCCGGAGGTCGCGGAGTTGTACCTGGGTAATGACCGTCTTTCCCTCAGCACCGATCGGCGGCGGCCTGAAAACAATGGTCTGGAATTTCCCCTGGAGCTGGATATGATATGGCAGAGGCAGGCGTAGACGGCGTAGTTTTTTGCCGTAAGTCCTTGCGGCTCTTGTGCGCAGGTTGGTCAGCCCGGGGAGCCAACACCCAACACGTTATAATCCAACAGGTTACGGCTATACCGGTTTGCGCGCTGCGCGTTATCCGTCCGTGCCTGCGATGTTGACGTCAGGGAGAACACGGCCTACTCCGTAGAGGACCTCGCCAGAGCACTTATTGAGAGACGAGTATCGCTGGAGGGGGTGTTTGTGCGGAGCTCTTCCTGATTCGGCTATCTGTTCGCGTACCGCCTGAACGAGGCGCCGGCTGCAACCCAACTGATGCAAAGGAAGCCCAGGGCTGCGATCCCGGGGATCCAGGGGGCAGGGAAGAAAGAGCGGCCGCTGACCCCGAAGCGCAGGAGTTCCGCCACATGCGTCAGCGGCGAGGCCATGGCCACCGGTTTGAGCCATACCGGCAGGGATTCCAGGGGCATGAACACGCCGCTGATGAAGAGTATCGGAAACCGGAAGAAGTTCAGCAGGGTCATGGCCTCGAAGACCTCTTTGACCATGACCGCCACGATCAGCCCCAGCAGGGAGAAGATGCCCGCTCCCAGGAGCAGCCCCGCAACGAAGGCCAGCGGGTGGACCATGGGCATCCCCAGCAGAAGCGTGAGCCCCAGGGTCAAGACCAGCGACGTGGCCAGGCCGTAGGCGGTGGCGCTGATCGCTTTGCCCAGGAGGATGGTGCGGGTTGCCACCGGCGCAAGCAGCAGGCGCTGGAACGTCCCGGAGCGCTTCTCGAAGGTGACCACGATGGCGGCCATCGAGGTGTTGCCGAAGAGCAGGGTCATGGCGATGATCCCCGGGGCTATGCCCAGGTATCCCGCCGGGTCCTTCAGGTACACCGCGAGCATGAGCACGGTCGGGAAGAGCAGCCCCCAGGTAATCAGCGGAGGCTTGCCGTAGTAGCTCTCCACGTCCTTGCGGCTGATAAAGAGCGCGCGGGCCAGTTGGCTCATTGTCCCGTCTCCCCGGCGCCCCTGCCGATGATGGTCATGAAGGCGTCTTCAAGGGTCGGGGTGACCGTGGCGATTTCCAGGACTTCGAGCCCCCGCGTCTCGGCAAAGGCGGTGAGTTGCCCCACGGCGGCATGTATGCCGGTCACTTCCAGCCGCCACGCGCTTTCTACACGGGTCGCTGACCGGACCGCCGGGCATGCCCGGGACAGTTCCGCTTCTCCCACGTCGCCGGACAGCTTCACGGAAAGGGCACTGGCCTTTTCCACGCGCTGCCGGACCTCGGCCGCGGTGCCTTCGGCAACGGTCTGGCCCTTGACCAGGATGAGCACCCGGTCGCAGAGGGCTTCCGCCTCGGCCATGTTGTGTGTGGTCAGGAACACGGTGGTCCCGTCGCGGCGAATCTCGTCGATGAAGCAACGCAGCGCCCGGGCGCTGGGCACGTCCAGGCCGGCGGTGGGCTCGTCCAGGAAGACGACCTCCGGCGAATGGATCAGGGCCGCGGCTACGGTCAGCCGGCGCTTTATCCCGCGGGACAGCGCCCGAAAAGGGGCCTCCGCTTTGCCGGCTAGGTCGAAGCTCTCCAGAAGCTCGCCGGCTCTTATTTTTCGCGAGCGGCGGTCGAGGCCGTAGAGCTCGCCGAGATATTCCAGGTTTCTGCGACAGGTGAGCTCGGGATAGAGGTTGGACTCCTCCGGGACAACGCCGATGAGTTGCTTGACGGCGACCGGGTCGCGGTCGATGTCCAGGCCGCAGATGCTCACCTCGCCGGCGTCGCGTCGCAGCAGGCCGCAGAGAATGTTGATCGTGGTGGTCTTGCCCGCGCCGTTGGGGCCGAGGTAAGCGAAGATGTGGCCTTTCAATACGTCGAACGACACTCCCCCAAGTGCCTCCAACGCTCCGTAGCGCTTGGCAAGATTCCTTACTGTGACAACTGATGGCTCGTTCATAATTCGTCTCTTCGGCAAGGATCGCTCCAGAAGCCTGTTCCCATTCACACCGAGACCACCTTGTCCGAATCCCGGACGATCTCGTATTGGTCCTTGAGTGTCGACAGCGGGCAGACCTCCGACCCTTCGGAATCGCGCAGCTTCAAGCAAGCCCCGCAGGCGAGGAAGTGCCCTCCCGCGTCCAGAACTTTCTGCGCCTGAGCTTTCACGTTAAACTTGGAATCCTCGACATGGTCGATTTCCACGCCCCTGCCCGAGAGGAAGATGCGCACCTCGTCACCTTGTTCCAGGCTGTATAGCGCCAAGCGCAGAGCGTTGAAAACGGTTTCCGGGTCGGTCTGGGTAATAATCATGCCGAGTTTCATCAGCCCACATCCTCTCTTCGATCAGCTACCCTTCTTGGGGCTCGCACGGATGCTCCTTCTCGTCGCCGTGGCACTCGCGTATCTGTTCGGGCGAGCACTCGCCGGGCTTGCCTTTGAGCTTCTCCGGGTGCTCGCAGCCCTCGGTCTCCACGCAGGGGTGCTCCTTCACGTCCCCGTGGCACTTCTTGACCTGCTCGGGGGAGCATTTCTCGGGCTTATCGACCAGCTCCTCGGGCTTCTGGCATTCCTTCTTCTCGCCACACATGAGACATCTCCTTTCCCGCGCAGCATGGCGCGGCTGTTTGGCGCTATCCCACGCTACGTTCCCAAGAGACTTTCGGCTGCTTTCTTCCACTTCGCAAGGGTCTTCTCATTCAGGCGGTAATGGACGTAGTAGCCCCGCTTGTCGGGTATCACCAGGTCCGCGTCCCGGAGCACGCGCAGATGCTGCGAGACCGCTCCCTGGGTGACGTCCAGGCGGGCCGACAGTGCCCCCACGCACAACGGGCGCTTCTTCAGCAGTTGGACTATGTGGACCCGCGTATCCACCGACAGGGCCTTGAAGATGCGAGCCAGGTTAGCGGCCTCGGCCATGCTTCCACCCTCATTAGCGTCTGCTAATACACTAATATAATCATCGTGCCCTGTCAAATGGACAATTCAGGAATCCCGCGGGCGTCGGCCTGGGCCCGCTGCCCGCTCTGAGGACATCCCATCTCCAAGCGCTCCATTTGAGTTCCGCAATCACTCCCTACCGGAGGTTCATCATGCCCTACCGTCGTTGGTTTCTGGCCGAGCGGCGGCTACTCAAGCTGCCGCTACCCAGAGTCGTGCACCTTCTCAGCGACAACCACAAGACACATATATCCATTAGGCGGCGCCGATAGTCGGTCAGTAGCAGACGCTTGCCCGCCAGGTGTTTTTTTCAGCGGCTCCTTCTCACGAAGTTAGCGGTAGGCGAAACAATGGTGCGCTCCGATATTTGTGCACTACGGCTCAGAACTGCCCGGTTCTTAGCATCACGAGGGTACAGGCCTCCTCGGTGCGGATCCCGTGCTCTTCCAGCGCAGTGCGCAGTTGAGGGTTCTCCGCGCCGGGATTGAAGATCACCCGCTTGGGAGCGAGGCGGAGTATGTCATCCGCGAGCTGCGACGATACGTCGCTCGAGACGTACACTGTCAGCGTGTGAACCTTCTCGGTTACGTCCGACAGCTTGTGGATGACGGGCAGGCTCTCGATGGTCTCCAACGCCTGGCGGACAGGTATGACGCGGTACCCGTGTTCGACCAGGAGCCGCACCGCCTGGTTGGAGTATCTTTCCCGCTTTGGACTGGCCCCCAGAACTGCTACGGTATCATTCTGTCCGTTCATTAGGCCGAACCCTTGCTTCCTCTGCGATCTGCCCCCAGGAGGCGCTTTATCAGTGCCTAGAGGAATTTCTCGGCTCCAGAGTACACCTCCTCGGTCTTCATGGCAACCGCAGCGTGGCCGGGATGCTTAGCCGGGTTCCACTTCTTCATGTCGTCAAAGACCCCGCCGCTCCGGTGATACTCGATCGACCCCTTTACCTGAAAGGCTTTGTTCTCGCTGCTCATGAACAGCAGTGAGCCCTTGCTGCCCGCAAGAATGTTCTTTCTCGTCTTGTCGAAGTAGTTGTCCGCGACCACCAGGGTCTCGTCGTCGAACTTGCCGACGCAGGTTACGTAGATGATATTCGGCACGCCGCCCGCGTCCACCGTGGCTAGTATGGCCGGACCTTTGCGATCTTCCCATGCTCTAACAACTGCCTCGGGCAATGCTGTCATCGCTGGCTTCTCCTTTCCCGACAGTTCCCAGATGACTCCTCCGGGCCGCCCATGCGGCCCTCACGGGGTGCTTCCGTCGCAAACTCTCAGCACTTCCTATCCATGCACATTATAACCGCAGACTTCGTGAAGGGCAAGACCGAAGAATCCGGGCTGCCAGTGGGCGCGGAGCTACCGCGCGGTGACGAGGCGAGGAGAACTGCCACGGCGGCTACAGCGAGCGCGAACACGTTCTCCAGGAACACGACCAACCGGCGCACAGATGTTCCCACGGATTCCTCTCGAGGCGGGCCAAGACTCCACGGCCTTCTGCAAGAGGCTGCTCCGAGAGGCCGAGGTCTCGACGTCGCCCGGGATCACCTTCAGCCCGACGGGCGAGGAGCACCTGCGGATGTCCTTCTGCATCTCCCATGAGGAGATCGACAAGGTATTCGACAGGATCGAAGCGTACTGCAAGTAGCGCTTGATCCGCGGCACGGCCACGGCAGGACGTGTATCTAGGGCGGGGCCGCGGAAGGCGCCGGTTAAGGGCAACTTGGCGCGCGGGGGGCAGCGCATCCACCGGTGCAGGCCGCCGGAGCGGCTCCGGGCCGGCCAGCTGGGAAAGTCGACATTCGCCCTTGCGCATATATTGAGCACCGCATATAATGCCATGGGGACGGGAAAGGAGCAGTCAGTGGAAACCGAAAGGATATCCGATTACGCCCGCTTGCTTCGGATCATCGCTCATCCGACCCGCTTGATGATCCTGGCGGAACTGATGAAGGGAACGAAGTGCGTCAACGACATCCGCGACCTGCTGGAGGTACCCCAGCCGAACGTGTCGCAGCATCTGGCCGTGCTCAAAGAGAACGGGCTTGTGGCCGCCCGCAAGGACGGCGTCTCTCGCTGCTACTACCTCTCCAAGCCCGGGTTGGTGGAAGGCCTCTTCGCGGCCCTTAAGCGCGCAGACCCTGCGCGCAATGATGTGACTTCGCCCCAGGAGAACCAGCGAAAGGCTTCCCGGACACCTCCCGGCAGGCGCAGGGCTCCAGCGAAACCTCACACCAGGTAGGCGGATCGAGAAGGAGGAGCGGGCATGCACGCCACCATCCAGAAGTCGTTAGATGAGATACTCGGCTTTCTCGATAAAGGCGAGAAGGTCTTCGTCCTAGGATGCAGCAATTGCGCCGCCAAGTGCAAGTCGGGCGGAGAGACGGAAACACGAGCGATGAAGGAGCGCCTGGAGGCCCGGGGCGTGGAGGTCACCGGATGGGCGGCGCCTCCCGACGGCGGCTCCCTCTGCAAGCTCTCAGCGACCCGGGAGCTTCTTGGCGGGGATTACAGAGAACAGGTGCTGGCGGCGGACTCCTTCCTTATTCTGGCCTGCGGCCAGGGGATCCACACGGTCATAGACGCCACCGACGGCGGCCGCGTGCATCCCGGGTGCGACACTATATTCGGCGGCGAGACCATTTCGGATGACTTCATCACCGAGTACTGCTCGCTGTGCGGCGAGTGCATTGTGGAGCACACCGGCGGGCTCTGCCCGCTGACCCTCTGCGCCAAGGGACTGCTCAACGGGCCCTGTGGCGGGGCCAGCGAGGGCAAGTGCGAGGTTTCCAAGGACCGCGACTGCGGCTGGCATCTGATCTACGAGAGGCTGAAGGCGCTCGACAGGCTCGACCTCCTGCGCGCCTACCGGGCCCCCAAGGATCATTTGAGATCCGGCAGCCCGCGCAGCCTGACCATGACGGGGAAGAAGGCCGACTTCGCCTTCGTCAACGAGGCGGTTTCCGCCTGGTCCGGAACCGAGGGGGAGGATTCCAAGCCGTCCCCGGGGAGTCAGAAATGAAGCTCTCGGCGCTGTTCGGACAGGGCAAATTCGTGGTCACCGGCGAGGTCGGCCCCGGCAAGAGCGCCAGCGCGGCGGGGACGATCGAGGGCGCTCGCCTGATGGCCGGCTCCGTGGACGCGGTGAACGTCACCGACAACCAGAGCGCGGTCATGCGGCTTGGGTCCCTGGCGGTGTGCCGGCTCTTGAAGGAGGCCGGCATTGAGCCCGTGTTCCAGCTCACCTGCCGGGACCGCAACCGGATCGCCCTGCAGTCCGACCTCCTCTCCGCGGCCGCGCTGGGCGTTGAGAACACGCTGCTTCTGACCGGGGACCACATGGTTCTGGGGGACCATGCCCAGGCCAAGAAGGTGTTCGATCTCGACTCCGTCCAGCTTATCGCGGCGGCAAAGGGCCTGAACGGAGGCCGTGACCTGGCCGGACACGATCTGGAGTCGAGCCCGGATCTGTGCATCGGAGCGGTCGTCAACCCCGGATCGGATGAGATCGAAACCCAGCTCCTCAAGATGGAGAAGAAGATCGCGGCCGGCGCGGAGTTCTTCCAGACGCAAGCCGTGTACGAGCCGGCGGTCTTCGAAAGCTTCATGAAGGGCGCGAGCCGGTTCGGCGTACCCGTGATGGTGGGCATAGTCCCTCTGAAATCCGCCGGCATGGCCCGGTACATGACAACTAATGTGGCCGGCATCCGCGTTCCAGACCCCATGATCAAGCGCATGGCAGACACTCCCAAGGGAGACCGCAAGAAGGTGTCCGCGGAAATCGCAGCGGACCTGGTCAGGCAGACGAAGGGGCTCTGCCAGGGAATCCACCTCATGCCCTTGGGCTGGGACGATCTGGTCCCCGAGATCGTCAGCGCCTCAGAGATAAGGTAGACCAGCGCCCGGGAGCGACTTGCTGAAAGGGGAAGCAGGGATCACGCGTCAACAGCTGCCGCGCACCACCGAGCCCAGTTTTGCGGTCTTTGATCGCGAGGCTGCGCGCTATGATGCCTGGTTCGAGTCCGAGCGCGGGCGGGCGCTGTTCGAGTCGGAGGTGCACTGCCTGCGGCAGGTGAGCGCCGGCCTCCCTCGGCCCTGGCTCGATGTAGGAGTCGGGACGGGACGCTTTGCCCAGGCCCTGGGGATCGATATGGGTGTGGACCCGGCGCCCAGCGCGCTTCGGTACGCTGACAAGCGAGACGTGAAGGTGCTTCCGAGCTTGGGAGAGGCGCTGCCCTTCGGGGACGGGGAGTTCGGGGCCGTGTTCATCATCGTTACGCTCTGCTTCGCGGACGACCCTGCCGCGCTCCTGCGCGAGGCCCGGCGGGTCGTCAGCAAAGAGGGCAGCGTGGTGCTGGGGATCGTGCCCGCGGAGAGCTCCTGGGGCCGCTTCTACAGGGAGCGGGCGGCGGTCGGGCACCTCTTCTACTCGCAGGCGAGGTTCTTTACGCTCGCCGAACTCGCGCAGCTGGCCCGCGGCGCGGGCCTGCGCCCCGAGCGTTCAGCTTCGACTCTCTTCCAGGAGCCGGGCCGCAGCCAGTACGAGGTCGAGCCCCCACGCGAAGATGAGGACGGGAGTGCCGGTTTCGTGGCGATGCTCTGCCGCCGTGAAGGGGAAGCCGCCGGCAAGGGAACCGAGCGTCTCATTTGCATGACGGACAACGTGGAGGTTTCCGGGGAGGATCCACACTGCCAGCACCCCTCCAGCCAGTGCCGGTTCCGCGAACTATGCCTGGTGACGGAAGCCATCCGGGCCCGGGAGAGGGACGAACATGGCTAGCTTCAAGGGGGTAAGCGTGGTGGCCTGCGGTACGATGCGGGCCGAGTTGCGGAAGCTGGCGGCGGACGGGTTCCTCGACGCCGGCGCGCTTCTCTTCACCGCGCCGGGCCTCCACGAGTGGCAACGGGAGCTCGACAAGCAGCTTACCCGGCAACTCGAAAAGGCCAGGGAACATTCTGAGCGAGTCATCGTGGTCTACGGCGAGCGCTGCTTCCTCGACCCCGCCGACGCTAGCCGAAACACCGATGCGCTGCTCAAGGAACGTGGGCCTCACTTTCGGAGAATCCGCGCCAAGACCTGCGTGGACATGCTGGCCGACGAAGAGGAACGCCGCCGCATCGCCGAGGGGCAGAAGGTCTACTGGCTGACCCCTGGCTGGATCACCCACTGGGACTACATCTTCAAGGACTGGGACGAGGCCATGGCCAACGAGATGTTCCCGGCGCATGACAAAGCCATCGTTCTCGACGCCCTCGGCTACTTCGATGAACTCTCGGCGAGCAACCCGGAAAGGATCCTGGAGGTCGCGGACTGGATGAAGATACCGCTCGAGGCGCATTCAGTAGGACTGGAGCGCCTGAAGCAACTCTTGTCACAGCAGTTCGCCTGAGCAGCCGTTAGACAAGGGGGACGCCTCGGCGGACAGGTTTACATACGACTTGCCCGAATACAGCGCGCGCATGCGGGCAAGCGTGGAAGGAGGGGCGAGACATGCCTTGGGTGAAGGAGGAGATGTGCACGGGATGCGGCACCTGCGTGGAGGAGTGCCCCGTCGGCGCGATAACCGTGGGAGAAGATGCAGCGCGCATTGACGACGAGAAGTGCGTGCGCTGCGGCCGGTGCCACGACGTCTGTCCCGTGGAGGCCGTCCGTCATGACAGCGAACGGATCCCGCAGGAGGTGGAGGCTAAAATTCAGTGGGCCAGGAAGCTCATGGACCATTTCAAGACGGACGAGGAAAAGGCCGCGCTCCTGGAGCGACTGCGCAGGCACTTCAACAAGGAGATGAAGGTGCTCCAGCAGACGTTGGAGCGCCTCGGGGAGTTGAATTGAAGGAAGATGCCTTGAAGGCGCCCGCCGCCCAGAAAGTGGATTCGTTGCGGGCTGGAGGCGCGAAGCCCGACCTCGTGTTCCGCAGTGTTCTGCCCGTCACCATGGTGGACTTCCCCGGCAAGCTGGCCTACACGGTCTACACCATGGGCTGCAACTTCCGCTGCCCCATCTGCCACAACCGCGAGCTGGCGCTCTCGCTCTCCGACGGGCTGCCGGAGCACGATGTCTCCTGGGTGCTGGGGGAGATCGAGAAGAAGGACGGCTGGGTGGACGGCGTCTGCGTCACCGGCGGCGAGCCACTGCTGCACCCCGGCCTGCGCTCCGGGCTGGAGAGTTTCAAGGGCGCAGGCTTGGCGGTCAAGCTGGACACCAACGGATCCTTCCCTGCTGAACTCAAGAAGCTATTGGGCAGCGAGATCGTGGATTACGTGGCCATGGACGTCAAAGCGCCCTTGACCGAAGAGGAGTACTCCAGAGCCGCGGGCGTGCCCATGAACAGGTGGCTCGAGTCGCTGAAGGCCTCGGTGGAGGTAATCAAGGCCTCCGGCGTGGAGCATGAATTTCGCACCGTCTGCGTACCGGGGCTGCACTCGCCGGAGAGCATCGCCCGGATCGCCGAGGATCTCGCGCCTTGCAGCAAGTACGTGCTGAGCGCCTTCAGACCGGTGAACACCCTGGACCCGGAATACGAGCAGGTGCCGGCTCCGACGCCTGCCGAGATGTCGGGCTACCTTCAGGCGGCGCGCGCGCACCTGCCCGCGGCATCCATCGGGCACGAGTGAAGGGGCAAGAGACGGTGAACTCGCGCGAAAGAGTGCTGGCGGCAATGGAGCACCGCCAGCCAGACCAAGTCCCGGTGGGCGAGGTCGGGATCGACCACGACCTGGTCGCCTGGGCGCTGGGCCGCGAGGTTCTCTGGCGGAACAAGGCGGAAACCGCCAGGTTGCTCTGGCGGGGAGAGCGTGACCGGGTCGTCGAAGCCTTCAACCGCGACCTCGTCGATCTGACCGAAGCCTTCGACTACGACCTGGTGCCGGTATTCCTAGTACCCGCTCGGGGAGTTGCACCGCGGCCTCCCCGCCAGGTGGGCGACGACGAATGGGAAGACGCCAACGGCTACCGTTGGCGGTACTCCCCGGGCAATGACTCCTATCTGCTGATGAGCAGGCCCCGTCGGGAATTCTCCAACGTCGAGGAGTTGGAGCGCTTCTTCGAGAACGAGTTGGTCGGCCGGTCTGGCTTCAGAATCGCCGGCAAGTCCTCCGGTGCCTACCGGCTGGAACTCGACGACCCCAGCCGCCTGGATCTCGTGCGCCACGCAGTGAGCGCCTTCGGCGGGCAGAGATTCATCTTCGCACGCGAGTTCAGCTACCACAACGGCAGCACCGAACCGCTGAAGTTCTCCGAGTTCGAAGTGGTGGCCGAGTTCTTCGGAGGTGACGAGCAGGACATGTTCCTGACCATTGCCGAACAACCGGAACTCGTGCGCCGGGCGACCGACCTCTGCTCGCAGGTACACATGGCTGCAACCGACGTCATGGCCGCCGAAGGCGTCGACGGAATCGTGAGCGCCGGCGACTTCGCCGGCGAGCAGGGGCTGATGATCAGCCCGGACGCGATTCGCGAGCTCTTCCTGCCGGCCATGAGGCGCGAGGTGGAGCATATCCACGCGAAGGGGCTGAAGGCCGTCACCCACAACTGCGGCAACAATTGGAAACTCCTGGACATGCTGGTGGAGGCCGGCTACGACTGCTGGCAGTCGGTACAGCGCTCAGCGACCATGGACCTCAAAGTGCTCAAGGAGCTCTATGGGGGTCGTCTGGCGCTATGGGGCGGCATCGAAATCTCCAGCCTGCACGCTCCCGATCCCGAGCGCGCCCGCGAGGACGTGCGCTATGCCCTGGAACACGCGGCTCCCGGCGGTGGGTTCATCCTGGGTGCCTGCAGCACGGTGGCCTACGGCTGTTCTTACGAGAACTACCGGGCGGCGCTTGATGAGTTGCGCGCTGCTGGCCGCTGAGCGGCAACGCGGCTCTGGAGCCGCTTTTCTTGGCCGTGGGGGAAGCTCAAGCTGGCAGGAAGACAGATGATGGCCAAAGCAGAAGCAGAAGCTCTTGGAGGCCATCGCGGCTGCCGGCTGGAACCGGCATCGGTGCGCGGACGTTTCGGCGCAGAACGAGGAGGCAGTTGATGCCCATCTACGAGTACGTTTGCCAGAAGTGCGGGAAACCCTTCGAGGAGCTGGTGCGCGGTAAGGAAGCAGTGAAGTGTCCAAAGTGCGGCTCACAACAGGTTGAGCGCAAGTTGAGCACCTTCGCGACGCGAGGTGGTGGTGGCAATACGGGTCCAGCGGGCAGCTGCGCTGCGGGCGGTCTGCCTTTCTCGTGAAAGAGCTAGTGCCTCCTGCGGTCCGCAGGAAATGGTCAGGAAGTAAGTCAGCGAACGAGCGAGTAAGTGAGTGAGGGGAATGTGAACGCCCAACACCTGGAGGTACGCGTTGTTTTCCAACCTCAGGACAAGAAAGTCTTTGTCCTGCCCGGGACCAGTTTGCTCGAAGCCGCCTCGCGGGCCGGGCTTGTCGCCGGTCGGGACATGATGCGAACCGCCGCCCGAGACCAGCGAGACCGCGAGGAACATCATATGACCAGAGACGCCAGCGAGTGCTACGACCGCATTCGTTACACGATGAGCGACGATGGCGGAGAACTGCGCTTTACGTCGTTCCAGATTACCGGCGGCTCCAGGTGCCAGGGGGTGGAGCAGGAACTCAAGGAGTATCTGCTCAGCCGCCCCCTGCGCGATCTCGACGCGGACAGGATCATGCAAGTGAGCTGCCCCGGAGGGCGGCAATGCATCGAAACGGTAGCCAGGGTGGTTGCCGAACAGCAGGGCTTTTTCGCTGGAGAAGAGGAGGAAACAAGTGACGCTTAGAACGAAGCTTGAGCACATGGAGACGGGGGAGGGACTCAAGGAGCTTCTGGAGAACACTGAAAACGTGATGGTCTGCTGCGGGCGCATGGGACCCATGTGCATCCCCGTTTACGGCATCATGGAAGGGCTGCGGGACCGCTACACGCACGTGGCCTTCCGGGACATGGACTACGATGGCCCGGCCTCGGGGGTTGTCACCAACTTGCCGGAATGCGCGTCCTTCATGGGCCTGCCCATGACCGTCTATTACAAAAAAGGGCAGGTGGTGGCCGCCACTGCCAGCATTCAGACCGGGGAGCAGGTGACCGCAATCCTCGATGAGAAGTTCGGGCCGCCAGCTGAGAACAACTGAGCGGTCCGCCGGGCGCGGCTGGAGGACTCGAGATGGCGAAAGCAAAGAAACTGGTTGTTGTCGGTTGTTCGGGGTGCGGGGCGCTGGCCGGGCTGACGGCCAAGAAGCTCGATCCTTCGATCGAGGTGACCATCCTTCGGGAGAAGGAGGAACCCGGCCTGCTGACCCGGTGCGCGACGCCGTACATCTGCTGCGGCAACGCCTTGGTAAACCCCTCCTACAAGGACGACAGCATCTTCACCGACGCGGGCATCAAGCTGGTGAACCGCCGGGTGGTGGCCATCAACAGGGTCGCCAGGAACGTGACCGCCGAGGACGGCGGCGTATTCCCCTACGATAACCTGGTCCTGGCGACTGGCGCCAGCCCTATCACGCCGCCCATACCGGGAATCGATCTCCCCGGGGTCTTCACGCTGCGCACCAGCGGCGACGCAGTGGGGATACTCAACTGGCTCAACACCCGGCGCGTGATCTGCGCCGTGCTGGTCGGGGCAGGGGCCATCGGGATCGAGGAGGCCTACCTGCTGTCCCGCCAGGGAGTGAAGGTCGCGGTCATCGAGATGCTCGGCCAGCTGATGCCCCGGTCCCTGGACCCGGACATGAGCGCACTGGTCGAGGTGGACATGAAGGAGCGCGGGCTGCAGCTCATGTTGAACCAGAAGGTCAACGCCATTGAGGGTTCCGGCGGCGTCGAGAGTGTCAGGCTGGACTCCGGTGAAGTCGTGCCCGCCGACATGGTCATCGTCTCGGCCGGTGTGCGCTGCAACACCGAGTTGGCCGAGGCGGCCGGACTGGAGCGGGGCGAGCGCGGCTTGAAGGTGAACGAGTGCCTGCAGACCTCGGACCCGGACATCTACGCGGGCGGAGACCTCATCGAGTATCCGAGTCACCTGACCGGCAAACCGATTCTGGGCCAGCTCCGGCCCAACGCCGTGATCGCCGGCAGGGTGATCGCCTGGAACATCCTCGGCGCCGGCAGCAAGTATCCCCCGCTGATCAACTCGCTGTGCACCAAGTTCTACGACAAGTCCATCGCCGCGGCGGGATTGACGGAATCGGTGGCCAGGGAACTGGGCATGCGGGTGCTCGCGCGGACGCAGAGTTCCACCAGCATGCACTCGATGATGAGCGAGCGCAAGCCCTACACGGTCAAGCTCGTCTTCGACGCGGACACCGCGAAACTGATCGGCGGCCAAATCGTCAGCGACAGCACTGCGCCAGTCAGGTCCATCGACGTGATCGCCTTGGCCATCCGCTGCGGGCTCACCGCCGCCGACCTGGCGAGCTTCAGGGCCGCCGGCCAGCCGGAGCTGTCCCCGGACCCGGGCAAGGAACCGATTTCGCTCGCGGCCCAGAGCGCCTTTCACCAGATGAGAAGAGAAAAAAGCGATGCCTGATGTCGGCCTGCCTGGAAACGCTCGGCGGCCTCGTTGACCGTCACGATCTCCCGAGCGCGCGCCTCCTCGGGAATCTCGACGACAAGACCGCTCTCCACAGCACTCTGGCAGGCCAGTACCACGCCGGCCAGAACCTCCTCGCGCTTGAGCAGCCTGGTGGGGTCGCCACCGACCTCTCCCTGGCGCGCGATAATCTTGCAGCGGCCACAGATGCCGTCGTCGCCGCAGATTGTTGATGGTAATCTGAGCCCGCCGAGCCGCTTCCAGGAGCGTGGTGCCCCTGAGCCCGGAAACCGCCTTATGGATGGCGAGAACTGAACCATGCAGTCCGCCACCGGAGCCTCGCCTCGGGGCTTCATCAGAATTCCAGGACCGTGCCGGCGGCGCAGTGCAGAAACCGGTCTCCGAACTCTCCGGCCAGCATGGAGCAGGCAGCCTCGCCCGTGCAGTGCGCCGGCCCAACCCTCGCAACGTCCATCTCCTTGAGAGCGAGCACCGTCCTTGACAACCTCTCCCGGCTGGCCGAGGCGAGGTGCATGCCCCCGAGCACCGCAACGAAGCGGCCATCGCCGACAACTGCTGCCGCATGCGCGAGCGTGTTGACGATCCCCGAATGTGCGCATCCGGCAACGAGTACGTTGCCGGCATCGCCGGTCACGACGAGCGCCTGGTCGTCGAGGATCGGGTCCGGCTCCCTGCCTTCAGGATCGAGGTAGAAAGGCCCGCCGGTGTCCTCGAAACCGCTGGTCCTGGGTATCTGCCCAGTAAGGAGCACGCCGGGAGCGAGTTCGACCGGCTCACGCGAGAGGCAAACTCGGCTTCGAGTCAGGTCGCTGCCGCGAAAACCGATCTCTCTGGGCGCCTCGCCGACGCGCACAGCGTATCTTTCGGCGAGCGCCGAAGGGTGGGCGTAAAGGGGCACATCCGGCGGAGCGGCTTCCAGCAACGCATCAAGCCCTCCGGTGTGATCGTAGTGCCCGTGCGACAGCGCGACGGCGGACAGCTTGGAAACGTCCGCTCCCAGGATCTCGGCGTTCCTGACCAGCGCTCCGCTCGCCCCCGTGTCGAAGAGCACCGCCCTTCCCCGATGCTCAACCAGCACGGCCAATCCGTGCTCGGTGGCAAGGTCGTAGCGCGTGGTGCGGTTCTCGATCAGAAAGGTTACCCGCGTCTTAGCCATCGACGACCGCCCTGTCTGGCCCTGCCCCCGCGTCTCAGTGATCGCAGATGTTACCGCCGGTCTGGAGCGTCCCGTCGAGGTAGGCTTGGACGACCTTTTCCGGTTCCTCGCTCGGCGCGCCGATGGCCACCCGGATACCGGACTGCTCGAACAGCCCTTGAGCGCGCGAGCCCATGCCCCCGGCGATGATGAGGTTCGCCCCCTGCTCAGCCAGCCACCGGGGCAGCTGCCCTGGCTGATGGCCCGGGGCCGGTGCACGCACGCTCTTCTCGATCTTCTTTGCCTCCTCGTCCACGTCGACGAGAGCGAACTCCTGGCAGTGCCCGAAGTGCATGCTCAGCTTGCCCTCGGCCAGAGGAATCGCGATGCGCATGGTCTTGCTTCCTTTCTCAGGGGGGGAGGCGGTTGCTCCCCCGGACAGTTTCCGGATCGGATCAATGGCGGCCAGGAACGCCCGGGCCGCGGCCGAGTCCGGATGCGCCAGAACGAAGGGTTTGCCCTCGTCGGAGGCGGTGACCACCTCCGGGTCGATGGGAACACGTCCCAAGAAGGGAACGCCCATCTCGGCCGCCAGCGCCTGCCCGCCGCCTGACTTGAAAAGTTGCGTTTCCTTCCCGCAGTGCGGACAGATGAAGCCGCTCATGTTCTCTATTATTCCCAGGACCGGCAGGTCTACCTGCTTGCAGAAAGAAACCGACCGGCGTACGTCGTCGGCGCTCAGCGCTTGCGGGGTGGTGACCAGCACGGCCCCGTCGGCGCCCTCGATGAGTTGAGCGACGGAGAGCGGCTCGTCGCCGGTCCCGGGCGGTGAATCGATGATCAGGTAGTCGAGTTCGCCCCAGTCCACGTCGCGCAGCAACTGCTTGATGACGTTCATCTTCAGCGGCCCGCGCCATATGACCGCGCCGCTCGCGTCGTTCAGCAGCAGGCCGATGCTCATTACCTTGAGGCCGGCAGCGGTTTCGAACGGCACCATGGTGCCGTCCCCGGACGGACGGGGACGTTGCCCCGTAATGCCCACCAGCCGCGGGATGCTCGGGCCGTGGAAGTCCACGTCCAGGAGCCCTACCCGTTTGCCGTCGGCGGCCAGGGCAGCGGCCAGGTTGGCGGCCACGGTGCTCTTGCCCACGCCGCCCTTCCCCGAGAAGACAAGTATCTTGTGCTCGATCAGGCACATGCGCTTGGCCAGCGCCTGGCGTTCAAGGAAAGCCTCCAGCGCCTCGTCCGGTTGCTGGTTCTTGGCCGAGCAGGAGCTTGTGTCGCAAGTGTCACAGGTTTTCTCTGTCATCCTTTGCCTCCCGTGGTTTCTTTCTTCTTCCCGAGGTAATCCGAGACCGCCGCCCGGAGCGTGTTCGCGGCAAGAAGAGCACAGTGACGCGACTCCTCCGGCAGTCCTCCCAGTGCATCGAGGATGTCCTTCTGTCCCACCTTTGCCGCCGCCTCCGGGCTCTTTCCCGCGGCCAGTTCCGTGGCCATGCTCCCGCAGGCGATGGTTGGGCCGCACCCGTCGGTGATGAATGTGGCGCGCTCGACCCGACCTGCCTCGATCCGGAGCCATAATTCCATCGTGTCGCCGCAGGGACCGGTGATGCGCGCATGGCCGTCCGCGTCCCGCATCGGGCCCGGATTTCTCGGGTTGTAGAAGCGCTCCACGACCGGCGGGGAGTAAACCCTCCGCATTTCATCAAGGATTTCCTGGTTGGTCTCCTCGACGAACTCGTCGAGGGACGAAGGGACCGGGTTGCGTTCAGGGGCCGTAGCGGTCATGTCTCTCCTCCGCGATCCTCAGCGCATTTCGCCGATGGCGATCTCGGCCGCGTTGACGAACTGGTACGCGATCGGCGATGCGGTGAGCGCCGGGTGGGTTCCGGTCTGGAACATGGCGATGTCCTCGGCGGTCATCCTGCCCTGGATGCACGCGCTGATGGCGTTGATAAGTTCGCCGGCGGCCTTGTCGCCGACAAGCTGTCCGCCCAAGAGCAGCCCGGTCCGCCTCTCGAAGACCAGTTTCACCTTCAGGGAGACCATGCCGGGCATTCCGCCGGGATGCCGGTTGGGGGCATCTACTACCCCGATCGCCACGTCGTATCCGATTTTCCGGGCCGCCCCCTCGGTGAGTCCGGCGGTGGCGAAAGCGGTGTCGCCCACCACCGTGGACCACACCCCCAGAGTGCCGACATTCTCGCGATGCACGGCAAAGAGGTTGGCGCCGGCGATCCGCGCCTCGGCCGTGGCGATGGAAGCAAGCCGGAGCCGTGAAGGCTTGCCGCCGAAGAACGAGAGCTTCTCGGCGCAGTCCCCGCAGGCGAAGATGTTCTCGTCGGAGGTGCGCATCGTCTTGTCAACGGCGATCGCGCCGGTCGGCCCGAGACTCAGTCCGGCGTCCTTTGCGAGGGTCGTTTCGGATTTGACCCCGATGCCGAGGATGACGGCCTCCGCAGGGAGCACCTCGCCGCCTTCCAGAGCCACCCCGTTCACCTTTTCGTCACCCTCAATGGCGGTCACCTTCGCGGAGGTCCTGACCTTGATTCCCCGCTCGTTAAGCAGACCCTCCGCCTCGCTGCATATCTCGTCGTCGTAGGAAAGCTGGAGGCAGTGCGGCAGCATCTCGACGATCGTCACCTTGATCCCGCCGTTCTTGTTGCACTCGTCGGCGAACTCGATGCCGATGAACCCGCCCCCGATGATCACCAGGTTCTTGACGGTCTTCAACTTCTCCTGCATCTTGGCGAGATAGGGAACATCCTTTAGAATCGTGAAGACGTTGTCCTTGCCTACCCCGGGTATAGGGGGCTTGGCCGGAACAGACCCGGTGGCGATGACGAGTTTCTCGTAGCCGATGCTCTTGCCGGAAGCCGTGGCCACCGTGCAGGAGGCCGGGTCCACACCCGTAACCTCCTCGACGAGCAGGTCGATTTTGTTCTTATCGAGCACGGCGTCCGGGATAAGGTTCTTTTCCGGGCTCCCCACGGTTCCGAAGATGTAGGGAATCCCGCAGGGGATTGACACCTGCTTTTCCTTGCGGATGATCAGCACACTCTTGTCGGGATAGTGCCGCCTTGAGGTAATCGCCGCGGTGAGGCCCGCAGCGCTGCCCCCGATCACAACTACGTTCGCCTCTGAACCCATTTTCTCTCCTCTCAGCTCTCGCGTGTCATCGGCGAGCCACAGGCCGGGCACTTCAGGCCGGTACAGGGTGTGCCTTGTTGATGAGGCACCTTCCTGCCGCAACTCGGGCAGACACAGGCACCTCCTGGCCCCATGCTGAAGCCGCCCATCCGGCCGCGCCCGCCTCCTCCTCCGGAGCCGCGCCCGCGGCCCGTCCCGGGGCCCTGCCCCGTCGGGCCGGTTCCATCTCCCCTCGGCATGATCCTTCTCCCTTCCTAGACCCAATGGCCTTCCACGTCGGCCCCGTCCGATTCCTTCAGCTCGCCGGCCTTGAACTTCTCCAGCGCCTCGGACACGGTGCCCTCGGCGCCGCTCACCACCTTGATCCCGGCGGCGGACAGTGTGAGGAAGGCATGCGGGCCGCAGTGGCCGCTAATCAGCACGCCCACGTTCTTGCTGGCCATTTTCTGTCCTGCCCAGACACCCAGAGCAGCGTCCAGATCCTGCTCGTTGTGGACGACCTCAAGGTCGCCGGAATCCGTGTCTACTATGATGAAGTGCTTCGCATGGCCGAAGCGAGGGCCTACCGGGCTCGAAAGACTGAGGCCCTGTGATGTCACGGCCACCTTCATGGTTCCTCTCCTTCGACCGATCCGTGACCCACACCTGTACTCGTGCAGGCGGGACCCACGCTGTGACGCATTGGCATGACAGGCGCTCTCTCCGCTACACCCAGTGGCCCTCCACGTCAGCGTCCTTCGCCTCCTGGAGTTGGCCAGCTTTGAAATTCTCCAGCGCCTCGGCCACGGTTCCCTCAGCCCCCGTCACGATCTTGATCCCGGCGGCGGACAGCGTCCGGAAGGCGTTCGGGCCGACGTGGCCGGTAACCACGACCTCCGCACTCTTGGCAGAGACGTTCTGCGCCGCCTGGATCCCCGCGCCCTGTGGCGCGTTGAGGTTCTGCGCGTTATCGACGGCTTCGAAATCCCCCGAGTCGGTCTCCACAACGATGAAATACTTGGCCCGCCCGAATCGCGGATCCACTTGGCTGGAAAGCTCCGTGCCTTGGGACGTGATGGCCACCTTCATCTCCTGCCTCCTTCCTCACCTTGTCTGCCATGGTTCTCGCCCGCCGCGGAAGCATCGGCCCCCGCGTCCACGACCCCGCTCTCGGCCACAGCCGGGCATCCAGAAACCGGGGCCGGGCAACCTGCCCGCGAGAAATGCATTCAACACGGTCTTGACGTCACCGGCCACGAAAGGGATAAGCCTTATGCCGGAAGCGGCGATCAGGGCAGCCAGCGGCCGGGAAATCGCACCGCAGATCAGCGTTTGAATCTGGAGTTGTCTGAGCTGGGCCACGCGCCTTGATGGGAAGCAATGGAGCAAGGTCTGCTCCCGCTCGTTGAGTTGTCTCCCCTCTTCCACCTCTACCAGAAGTAGGCGCTGTGAATGGTCGAAGACCGGCGAAATCCTCCCGTTCCACACCGCGAGCGCTATTCTCATTTCGCCTCCCCCCGCCGCTTTCGGCGCCGGTCCCCTTTGGGGGGCTTCAGACCCAGGGACTTTATCTTCCGAAACAGCGTGCTCTTGTGAATGCCAAGTTCCCTGGCGGCGGCGAGACGGTTGAAATCGTTTCGCCGGAGCGTCGCCATTACCAGCTGCGCTTCTACACTCTTTACGGCAGCGGAGGCGGCCCCGGGACCGGGAAGCTGAATGACGTTTCCCCGGCAGTGTTCTGGCAGATGGTCGGGCTGGATAAAGCCATCCCGGCAGAGCACGAAAGCGTGTTCAATCGCGTTCTCTAGCTGGCGTACGTTTCCGGGGTATTCACAGGCCATCAACAGGGCCATGGCCTCGGTGCCCACGCTTTCCAGGGGCTTATTACGCAGGCGGTTGAAGCGAGCCACGAAATGGTCCACCAGCAACGGGATGTCCTCTCTCCGCTCACGGAGCGGGGGCATCTCCAGCTTTATCACGTTCACCCGGTAAAAGAGGTCGGACCGGAAGCGGCCTTCCCCCACCAAGGCGGCCAAATCCTTATTGCTGGCGACGATGATCCGGACGTTGGCCTCCACAGTTTCGGTCCCACCCAGCGGCTCGTAGCTCTTCTCCTGAAGCACCCGCAGCATCCGGACCTGCAGCGCCGGAGAGACGTCTCCGATCTCGTCAAGGAAGAGCGTGCCTCCCTCGGCTACAGCAAAGCGGCCGGGTTTGTTCCGGACGGCCCCGGTGAAAGCTCCTGTCTTGTATCCGAAGAGCTCGGACTCTAACAGTGTGTCGGGGAGCGCGCCGCAGTTCACGGCCACGAACGGCTTCTCGCGACGAGGGCTGAGGTCGTGCAGCGCACGGGCCAGGAGTTCCTTGCCGGTGCCGGTCTCGCCCTGAATGAGGACTGTGCTGTCGCTGGAGGCCACCTCTGGAAGCACCTGGAATATCTCTTGCATGGCCCAGCTGTGACCTATCAGGTTGCCGAAGCCGGCGCGGCCTTCCAATTCCTTGCGGAGTTCCTCCACCAGGCTGAGGTCGCGGAAGGTCTCCACACCGCCGATCACCTTGCCCCAGTAATCGCGGAGCAGGGCCGTGGAGATGCTTACCGGAACGCTCTTGCCTTGCGCGTCCACCACTACGGCCGGCCTGTTGATGATCGCCTTCCCGCTCTCCATGGTGCGGCGCAGGGCGCAGTCCGTCTCGCACATGCTGGAGCGGAACACCTCGGAACAGGGCCTGCCCAGCGCATCCTTCCGCGGTATCCCGGTAATGTCCTCGGCAGCCCGGTTGAAGGAAGTGATCCGCCAGTCCCTGTCCACGGTGAACACCCCGTCCGAGATGCTCTCCAGGATGATGTTGACCGTTCCATCCGGACAGCGCTCGCCGCGCTGCTCGGCCTCGTCCCTCGGATTTCCCCGGAACCTGGTGTCGGACGCAGCGCTCACCCCGCTTGACCCTCGAATTGATCGTAGTCGCAAGTGGACACCGCTGAACCTCTTTCCCAACCGGTCACTCAGCCACCGTTCTCTTCGCTCATTATCTCTTCCAACTCCCGGGCGCGGTTGAAGTTCTCAATGCGAACCAGGACCTTTCTCACGCCAGGGACGGACTCGATGGCCTCCTTGATCGCCGGGGCCAGGCTGAAAGCCATCGGGCAGACGGGAGAGGACGGCCTGAAGGTGAAGGATACGTCACCGGCCTCGCTTATCGCTATATCGCGCACCAGGCCCATCCGCAGCACGTCCAGCCCCGCGCCGGGGTCGACGATCCCGGCCAGGTGCTCTTCAATGGCGCCCCTGAGGTCCCGCTCGCCGGGCTGGTCTCCCATCTTCTTCTCCTCCGAGCTGTGCGTGGGTGCGTTCAGGTGCTCGAGCCCGCCGGCACGGTACTCGCGAAGGGACTCCTCCGCCGTTCCTGCGCGGGAGCGCAGCACCTCCACGCCGTTGTCACGCAACCCGTGGAAAGCGATCTCCCCGATTTCCCGCAACAATATCGCGTCGAGTTCGTGTTCCTTAACGAAGCGGTTGATCACCGCCAGACCGGCCCTGACGGTCTTGTCGACGAAGGGATTCACCTCCGTAGCGATCTCGATGACGCTACTCCCATCAACCGTCGCGATAAGGAACCATGGGGCCCTGCCGAAGTGGGCTTCCACCTCTGCCGAGAGGCCGTCAGCGGATTGGACGGGCACCAGGACACGCCGTTTGGGGTTCCGGTAGGGTTCGAGGTGCAGGATCACTCCCTCCACCTTGGGCTGCCGTTCCTTGATGAGCCGTTGGGCCTCGTGGGAAAGCGCGTGGCTTCTGTTCACGTCCATGGAGCCGGTAACCCACACGTGCGCTTCCACGAAGAAATAGGGGCCCGCTTTCCTGGAGCTGACCTTTTCGACCTTGCGGACGCCCGGTATCCCCAACAGTACAGCCACGACCGCGTGCTCCAGGTCGGGATCGACCGAGGCGTCCATGAGGGCAAGAAGCGCTCCCCAGCCGGTTTTCAGGCCGGTCCAGATGACCACGCCCGATATGACAATCGTGGCAACGCCCTCGATGCCCGGCCAGCCAAGACGAGACATCAGCACGGCGACGAAGACGAGCACGGATGAATACGCATCCATCCGGGTCTCTGCCGCCGTCACGGCTAAGCTTTGCGAGCCCGTGGAAGCGCTCACGCGCCCCTCCCAGCGGGAGAGCAGGAGCGCCACGCCCACGGAGAGCCCCGCGGCGGCCATGGCCGGCACGGCATGGACCACGGCGATTGGGGTCCGGAGCACGGCCATGCCCCTCCACAGAAGGGTGCCGCCCAAGTAGACGACCAGCCCCGAAATCAGCAGCGCCGCGAGGGTCTCGGCGCGATAGAATCCGTAGGGGAACCGCCGCGTTGGCTCTCTTCCCGCCAGCGACAGGCCGAACCACGAGGCCGCCAGCGCAAGAAGGTCCGCGCCGGAGTGGAGGGCGTCGGCGACGAGCGCCGTCGAGCCGGCCACGTAACCGATGGCCGCCTTGGTGATGGCCAACAACAAGGTGATCACCGCGGCGATTGCCGCGGTTCGCCTGGCCTTGATCAACCCCTCTCGCACGGCTCCTCCGGCCCTCGCCTCTGCTATCCCAATGCCCGCGCCATGTTCTTCCACACGTCTCTGATGTCCCCAGCCACCGGGCCATCGGTGTGCTCCACGACGGACTTTCTTTCCACCTGCGCCGCTGTGACCGCCTTGTCATAGCGGATTCTCCCGGCCGGTTCAAGCCCGCGCGAGGAAGCGCGGCGCATGATCTCCTCGGTCATCTCCGGGTTCAGGTCGAACTTGTTCACGCAGACCGCGGTACGGGTCCCGAAATGCTTGGTCAGGTCGGCGACGCGCTCCAGGTCGTGAACGCCGGCGACAGTTGGCTCGGTAACGACCAGGACAAGGTCCGCGCCGGTGATCGAGGCGATCACCGGGCAGCCGATGCCCGGGGCGCCGTCGGCGATGAGGTAGGGGTGATTCCCATCTTCGGCGATTTGTTTGGCTTGATTCCTCACCAAGGTCACCAGCTTCCCCGAGTTCTCCTCGGCCACGCCCAGGCGGGCGTGGACCATGGGGCCGAAGCGCGTGTCGGAGACGAACCACCGGCCGTTGACCACGGATTCAAACTCAATCGCCTTCTCCGGACAGAACCACGCGCACACCCCGCATCCCTCGCAGGCGACCGGGTCCACCTGGTAGTCACCGGTGGAGCTCTTCCTGATCGCGTCGAAGCGACACAACTCAACGCATGTCCCGCAGCCGGTGCACTTCTCGGGCAGGATCCGGGCCTGCTTGCCCCCGCTGAAATCCTCCTCGTGCTTGACGGTCGGCCCCAGAACGAGGTGTAGATCCGCGGCGTCCACATCGCAGTCGGCCAGCACCGGCCTTTTCGCCAGAGCGGCGAAGGACGCCACCACGCTGGTCTTGCCCGTACCGCCCTTGCCACTGATGACCACGAGCTCTTTCATCGCTTCTCCGCTCCACCGTTGCCCGCTAGCTGCCGGATTCGGTCCCAAAGCCTCAGAAACTGTCTCTCGTAGCCCGGCACCGCGTCCACCGCTACCTCGCCGCGTGAGTAGGCCTCGGCCACGCGGCGGTCGTCGGGGATCTCGCCGAGGATGGCCACGTCTCGCTCCGCGCAGAAGGCTCTGGCGCTCTCGTTTTCCTCCTCGTGGCGGTTCACCACCACGGCATGCGGCAGCCCCAGTTCGCGGACCATGTCCAGCGCGAGACCCAGATCGTTGAGGCCAAAGGGCGTGGGCTCGGTAACGAGAAGCACGAGGTCCACGCCGGAGACAGCCACGATGACCGGGCAGGAGGTGCCCGGCGGCGCGTCCAGGAAATTGACGGTGCGATTCTCACTCTTGACTGTCTCTCGCTTAACCGCCCGGATCAGCGGCGGGCTCATGGCCTCGCCAACCCTGAGTTTGCCATGCACGAAGCTGATTTCGCCGGCCGTCCCTTTCTCCACCACGCCGATGTCGCGGGGCACCTCGCGGATGGCACCCTCGGGACAGACGCGCGCGCAGCCGCCGCAGCCGTGGCACAATTCCGGAAAGGTGAGCACCTTCTTCTTGATGCAGGCGATAGCGTTGTACGCACATATCTGGGCGCACGTGCCGCAGCCGGTGCACTTTTCTTCGTCCACCTCGGGCACGGGGATGCCGACCGGGTCTGAGCTTTCGATTGTCGGGTGGAGAAAGAGATGCCCGTTGGGCTCCTCCACGTCGCAGTCGAGGCAAGAGACGTTCCACCCCGCCCGGGCCGCGACCAAGGCGAGATTCACCGCCACGGTGGTCTTGCCCGTACCCCCCTTGCCGCTGGCAATGGCGATGTCCATTATTCTGCCCCTCCCTGAAGCACCAGGCTGCCCACCGGGCAGCCCAGATGTCCCGCGATCACGGAGCACTTGGCCTTGAGGAGGAAGAAGATGGGCCCCTCCACATCGCTAAGCGTCTCGTAGTTGCCCTGGCCCTTGGCCAGCACGAGGTCGGCTCCGTCGAATCGTCGGCGGAATTCCTCGGAGCAATCCTCTAGAATCGTGCCCGGTGCGTCCGATCCGGAATCTATCACCTCGACCAGCTCGGCCATGCCGCTGGCCTCCGCATCTGCAATCGTCGCGTCATTGATGACCGGAGCCCCGCGGACGGCGAAGGCCACTTTCTCGGGGCCGAGATGCTCAACGAGGAGTCGGTCGAGAATGATCTCGCCGGCGTTGTCGCCGATGTAGAGGATTCGCCCGGCGGATTCGGCCGCCCGGCGGAATCGGCCCACGGCTTCGACGTCCAGCAACGCGTCCAGCGAGTCCTCGATCACGCCAGCGATCTCGGCTTCCTCGATGCTGCTCTTTACCCCCAGGTCGATGACATTCCCGGCCGCAGCCAGGCGCACCGCCGCCTCGAACGGATCGTTGGCCTCCTCAACCCGCCGGCGAAGCCCCGGATAGAGGTCCAGGGCGAAGCGATTGAGGCGTTCCTTGACCTCGCGGTAAGGGTCCGGGTTGCCGGTCGCCTCGCGGATGAGCCTGTGAATAACCTGCCCCATCGCTGGCGGGGACCGGCGCAGGTCCATCTCGCCCGCCGCTCGGAGAACTTCGCGGAGGACCTTTTCCTGCACGGCCTCGTCGCCGGTTACGCGCCTCAGCGCGTCCAGCGTCTGGCGCAGAAAACACGGGATGCAGTCGAAGTACGTGCGCATGGCTACTCCGAATCTCCCTTCCCGCCGGCGAGGCGCTGCGCGACTTCGGCTACGCGGCGCCCGAGGTTCCTGGCGGTTTCCAGCCCGATCTCGTCCCCCACAATCCCGCCCGGACCGCCGCTCCACAGCGCGGCCCCGAAGTGCGCCATCGGCCGGCCATCGCCCACGACGACCATGTCGTGGCAGAGCATCGCCGCCTGCACGGCCTGGATGGTAAGTTCCTGCCCTCCGTTGCGCACGCCCCCGACCGCCAGGACGGCCCCCACCTTGCCCCGCCAGAGGAACCCGTTGCGTCGGAACATGACGGAGCGGTCCAGGAAGGCCTTGCACTGGGAGGTCATCGAGCCCAGGTAAACGGGTGTTCCGACGATGATGCCGACGATCTCCGGTCGGCGGAGCGCGGGAAGTGTCTCCCGGGTGAAGTCATCCTCCTGGCTGCACTCCAGCGCCTTGCCGCACCGGCCGCAGGCCAGGCACCCGCGGACCTCCAGCCCCGCCAATTCCAGAAGTTCCGTCTCCACTCCCGGCGCAGCAGACTGCGCGGCCTCCAGGCAGACGCCCAGCGCTTCCGCGGTTGTCTTGCCCTTCCGCGGGCTGCACGAGACACCGATGATTTTCATGTGCGTTTCCCCCTCGGTTTCATGAACCTGAAAACGCGCCCACGAGTGACGTTCCCGTCGTGGAGGAGCGTCCTCCGGCGTTCACCTTTGAGGCGAAAGCCCGCGCGCCGCACTTCCTTCAGTACGCGTTCGAAGGTCATCCCGTATTTCTTCAGGTGTGTTGGATAACAGGACAGGACGCCGTCGGGTTTCAAGGTTCTGTAGACTTCCCGCAAGGCGACCGCCCTCTGAGATCGCTCGGGGAGGTAACCGCGGTGCAATACGTCGTAGAGCAGCACCAAGTCGATGCGCACGCTCCGCACCGGGATTCCCCGGCCGTCGACTGCGTGTACCGGGACAACGTTGCCCAGCCCCTCTTTCCTGGCGGTGCGCATCAGCCCGGAGAGCTTCTTCCTGTCCTTGTCCGCCGCATATACGCGGCCGCGCTTTCCCACAATCCTCGCCGCGGGGATCGTATACTTGCCTTCCCCACACCCGAAGTCCAGGACGAATTGCCCGCGGCTGACGCCCACCTCCCTGAGGAATCCTTCGCCGCGTCCGCGCAGCCAGCGTCTCTCGGAAGCTTTCGCCGCCATCACTTTACCCCGACCGCTCTTCGCCGGCCCTGGCCTTGTAGTAGACCTCTCCGCCGGAATCTTCCGTAACGAGAATCCTGCTGCCCGCAAGCTCCTCGACGTACTTCACCACTTCGTTCCGGTGCAGCCCCAGGCCCTCCGCGATGTCTTTGACCGTGCAGGGGCGCCGGCGAAGGAGCCCCAGCACATCTTCACGATGGGCGGTGAATTCCCTCTGTTGATGTGTGCCCTGGTAGTCCGCGATGACTTCCGCACGACCGCCAAATGTCGCCGCGAGACACTCCATCTGGTCCTGGGGCACCGAGTAGGCGAAGCTCTCCGCGGGCGGGCGCGTGACCGTGTTGAGCTGCACCCGCTCGGGATCAACCCGCCGAACGATGCCGGCGATTTTCTCGACCTCGGCCAGGATCGCCGTCACGCCGCCCAGGAGAAAGACCTCCAGCCAGCAGCGGCCAGTGTACTCGCGGCTGAAGGTGATCAAGCCTTCGGCTATCCCGTCGAAGTCGAGCCCCTGGTGAGGCCGGTTCACGTGGCGGAAGGTTCCGGCGTCACCGGCGTCCAAGGACGGGATCACGAGATCAGCCTCCATGAGACCCGTGCGCACCCCGGGGTCCCCAAGCAGTGATCCGTTAGTCAGCACGGCGACCGGCACCTCGGTCATGCGTTTTATGCTCGCGATCAGCTCGCCGAGCCTTGAGTAGAGCGTAGGCTCGCCCGAGCCGGAGAGCGTGATGTAGTCGGGCCTTGAACCCAGAGACGACTCCACCTCGCCCAGTACCTCGTCCAGCGGGATCCACTCCTTCCGATCAAGCGTCTTGTGTGTCGTCCGGCCCAGTTGACAGTAGATGCAGTCGTAGGTGCACGTCTTGAAGGGGACGAGATCCACCCCCAGCGAGCGCCCCAGGCGGCGCGAGGGAACCGGGCCGAAAACGTGAGCCGCCATTCGACCTCCTACCTGCACGGGGACGAGTCGCATCGCGTGTCGCGTCCGCAGCAAGGCCTGTCTCGCCCACAGGAGGGTGCGCGTGAGCCGCTCCCGGAACCGTAGTCGGTGGCGTGAAACCCGCTTCCTTTGAAGATCACGCCCGCGCCGGCGCTGATCACCCGGCGGGCCGGGCCGCCGCACTCGGGGCATTGTTTAAGCGGCTTCTCAGTCATCGACTGGAACCTCTCGAAGCGCTTGCCCGTCCGCTGACACTCGTACTCGTACGTGGGCATGACGTCCTCCCTACACAAGCTTTTCGAGGAGGCTCGCGGGTAGACCCACGAACAGACGGTCCCGTCCGATCGCGCCGTACTTGCGCGAATCCGGGCAGCCGAAGGACAGGCAGACCTGCTCGGTCAGGTAGGCCCGCACTGCGACGCTCCCGCAGACCGCCATCACGCTTGAGACCTCGGTAAGAAGCGTCTTGCCCGAAACCGCCTGCCAGCGGCGCAGGAGATTCATCGCCGCCTCGGGCTGCGCGCAGGAGATCGCCACGTCCGGATCCTCGTAGGTGCCGACCGTGACCGCGGTAGGCTTGGCCCGCAGACTCGGGATGCCGAAGATCAGTCCCCGCGCGGTCTCCGGCGTAATGCCCGCCTTTTCGGCCATGGCGGAGGCCATGGCCTCGTCGTCCCGGTCCGCCCAGCCCAGGCTGCGCAGGGCGCCCGGACAGCTTACGAGTTCGGGGGTCAGGATGATCGGGTTCCGCCGGGACTCAGCGACCGCTTCGCAGAACCGCATGGGCTCCCTCTTGCGCTCCACCTCCGGAGCGCCGTCATAGTGGAACTTGATCCCCGTCCACCACCCCCCGACCTTCTCTTCCAGCAGGCGCAGTTTTTTCATCGTACTTATCCCTCACCTTTTCCGACTGCGTTGTCCTCTTCCCAGTTGAAGCCTTCGACCTTGAGCCAGCCGTCCTGCGGCAGGGAATCGAAGCAGACCGGTTCGGGGCCAGACCAGCGGCCTTCCGGCGATATTCTCCACTTGGTGTACCGGTTCATGGGCGAGGCGGTCCTGTCGATCCGGTAGCCGTCCGGATGATCCCCGATCTCGATCTCGCTCGCCTTGAACGCTTGCGCCACATGACACCTCCGTCAGAAACCCAAGGCCATCGCGACGCCTCCGCACAACGCGCCGGCCGCGAGGTTGACTGCCTTGATCCCCAGAAACGCGCGTCTCGAGTGGGCGAGCATGGGCAGCATCCCGTGGCCGTCCTGCACGATGGAGCTGGCCAGAAGGATGCTGAACGGGATTGACCCGCGCGCGTAAAGCGTCAGGAAAACGAGATGAGGACCCGATTCGGGGATCAGGCCGACCAGGCAGGCAATGGCAAGAATCAGCCACTTGCCGTTCCGAATCGACTCCTCAAGAAGCAGGTGCTCGGAGAGAACGTGCATGACGAGGAGGGTGCCGAGCGTCCACAGGAAGATTTTTGGCACGTGCGCCCGGGCGACATGCTTCCAGAGGTGCTCCTCCAGGAAGTGATCCGGCACCGTGCTGACGATGAAGAGAGCGGCCAGGGATACGACGAGCAGAGTCACGCGCATCCAGGTCCACACGGGCGGCCCCACCAGGCCCGTCGAGAGCGCGAGAGCGAATATCGCCAGCACCACCGCCAAAACACCCCGCGCCGCCGAGCACTCCTTCCATTGGCGAAGGATATGTCCTCGGGGGAAGCAGTTGCAGCGCTCCTCCGCGTGGACTTCGAACCCCTCGCAGGAGGAGGACTGCCGGGTGGTCCGCCTTCCGAGGATGCTGTCGGTCAACGCGCCAACCGCAATCCCCAGCACGAACAGCCCCCCGGCGAGAAAGAGGGCCTGTTTCGGGACCATCGCCAGCATCACGAAGGCCTCGTCCCCGCTGGTCGCAATCATGGCCGCCACCACCGCCCCGACGGTGAGTACGCGGTGCGAGTACATGGCCACTACCGCGAAGGCGCCGAGGCAGCCGGGCACCGCCCCCAGCGCTGCGGCGACGACGTACTGCCCCCACCGATGTCCGGCGAGCCGCGTTTGCCACGCGCTGCTGGTGAGCACGTTCAGGTACTCGATCACCAGCATCATCACGAAGACAAAGCCGGTGATCGTGAGCGCGTGCTGGATGACTGCGATCATCGAACCACCCCGCCCGGGTGGACCACAGACATTTCCGCGGCAGTACTCACGAGACATCTTCCCTGACAATGCGGCCGGCTTCGATCCGCAGTGTGCGATCGGCCGTGCGCGCGACCAAGGGGTCGTGGGTCACGATTATGACCGCCGCACCTTCGTCGCAGAACCCACGCAAGTAGCGGCAGACCTCCTCGGCGGTTGCAGGGTCGAGGTTGCCCGTCGGCTCGTCCGCAAGCACGGCCTTTGGGCTGCCCGCGATTGCGCGAGCCAGCGCCACGCGCTGGCGCTCGCCTACCGAGAGCTCGTCGGGGACATGGTCTGCGCACTTCGAGAGCCCTACCTGCCCGAGAAGGCGTGCGGCTTCGGTCCGCGTCTCATGCCGAGGCAGGCCGCGCAGGGCAAGGGCCACGCGCACGTTCTCTTCGGCGGTGAGGTACGGGATGAGGTGAAAGGTCTGGAAAACGAACCCGATCTTCTCGCGCCTCAGGACCACGCGGTCGGCGGGCGAGAGCTCATAGGCCGAAACCCCATCAATGACGACTCGGCCCGTCGTCGGGCGCGCGAGCGCGCCCAGCGCGTGGAGGAGCGTGCTCTTCCCGCTTCCGGATGGCCCGACGACCGCCACGCATTCGCCCGCACCGACGCGAAGGGACACACCGTCGAGTGCGATCAGTTTGCCGTCGCTCGTCCGGTAAACCTTGCGCAGACCCGTGGCGGCGATCATCTCAGAGTTCCCTCAGCGCGTCGATCGGGTCAAGCCGGGCGGCCCGCCAAATCGCCAGGCAGCTCGCCAAAAGCGCGAAGACGCCGCCGATCACGGTCGCCATGGGCAGCAGACGTGGAAGCATCTTGATGGGAACCTCCCGGAGCCCCGCCACCGCGGGCCCGGCCCACACAGCAAGCACGGTGCCGAACGCCCAGCCGAGGATGCCACCGATTACGCCGACGAGAAGGACCTTGGGAAGAAAGAGGAGGAATATCCGACCCCGGCCTGCGCCCATCGCCAGGAGAATCCCGATCTCACCTCGCCGCTCACGCACTTCAGCTGCGGTCGTGGCGAAGACCGCGACCGCGCCGAGCGCGGCCACGACTGCCAGCAGGATTGCGCCCACGCCCTCCACGGCCTCGCGAGACCTTGCGCGCGTCCGGGCCACGACCTCCCGGTGCAGGAGACGCAGCTCCGGGACTTGGCGCGCTGCCTCCGCCTTGATCCCATCGAAATACGGTCCGGCGCACATGCACCCGAGTGCATCCACTCCGTGGATCACGTCCGGTTTTCCGAAAAGCCCCTGAATCTCCTCCAAGCGGGCCCATACCCGCGTGTCGTCGAGAACGCCGAACTCGGGTAACACCTTCTTCACTGTGAACCGCCTGCCTTCGATCTCAATCCTGTCCCCGCTCTTGCCCCCCGTACGCCGTGCGGCCTCGCTGCCGAAAATCACATGTCCCGGATCCAGAGGATCGTCGAGGAAACTCCGTCTCCGCTTCGGCTCGTGCGGCCGGTGTCCGCCTGCGATGACGTGAAACCCGGTGATAATCACCTCACTGCCACGCACGTTCACGCGCTGCTGGAATTTGGCGACGTAGTGTGTCGCGTGGCTGCTCATGACCGGGCATCGCGTGGCGAGGGAAACGGCCCTGTCCTCAGGCATCTCGGCCTGGATCCCTCGGGCCGAGTAGTAGTTGTCGATCAGCGCATCCTTCGGGACGAAGAGGAGGTTGTTGCCCATCTGCGCCATGACGCGCCGGACGCGCTGCATGGTCGCCTCGCGCAGGGTCGAAACGGTCACCAGGATGCTCAAGACACAGAGGACGATTCCGAGGTTTGTTCCAATGCTCCGCCGCCGGCGTGCCATCTCGCGTAACGCAATCGAAAGTGTATTCACCGTGCTTTCTCCACGCCCGGCTCGTGAGCCTCCTCATTGTCCGGAAGCAAGAGAGTCCGGTAGTCTTCGATCACGCCGGCGATGTCGCAGATGCACTGGCCGTTGCCGGCGCAGGTCATCTGCCGGATGTGGTCCGAGTCCAACTCCGCCAGCGGCCGGCCAAGGACATACTCCTTTAACGCCTCTGCCGTATCCCGGCATTCCGGCGCGTCGACAATGTCGAAGTCCGTGAACCGGAGCATGCCCGTGCTGTCGCTCAGGGAGAAGCGGACCTTGTCGCGGCAGTCGCCAGCCGGCTCCATGAGGAAAGTTTCAGGCTTTCCGCAGCGAGAGAGCGCCCTGGGGGCACTCCGCCACGCACCGGCCGCATCCGGTGCACCTCTCGCGGTCGACCTGGGCGGTCTGGTCCACGGAGATTGCCCCGTCCGGACAAACGTCTTGGCAGACACCGCACGCGTCACACTTCTCTGGGTCAACGGCCGCCAGAAGACCAGATCCGGCCCGCTGGCGGCTAAGCTCCTCGACCCGCGCGTTGACGGCTTGGAGCTGACCTTCGAGGGCCTGGGACTGCGCCCTGAGCATCTCGATCTCCTGCGCCGGGGCCGCCGGAACCCCGAGGGGTGGAGCCATTTCTGGCGGGATCGCAGGGGGAGACCTCGGTGGCGCACCCATCGCGGCGCCGCCCATGCCGCCACCCATTCCCATCCCCCGGCCCGTGCCGCCGCCGCCGCCCATGCCACGGCCGCCTCCCCCCATGCCGCGGCCACCGCC
>CBDUSI010000008.1:0-61844 GCA_965370045.1 uncultured bacterium
GCTGTGCGGGCCCCCCCGGCCAATGGGCCCAAGTGTGGCGAACCCCCGCCCAGGGCCGCGGGGGGGGGGGGGCAGCCCGGCCCCCCCACTTTCTTGACATCCCCGCCCGGTGAACGTAAAGTTTCTTCAGGGAATTCAGCAGCGAGGTGTCCGTGGCGCGTCCGCCCTGCACTATTGACGAGAAGACCATCCGCCGCTTCGACGGCCGGAACACGGTCTTCGCGCGCATGCGCACCGACCGATCCCTGCCTTTTTACGGCCAGAGCATGTACTCGCGCACCGCCGAGGCCATCGCCCGCGGCGGGCCGGGCCGCACGCGCGTCGACCTCGAGGAGGCCATGTCCTCCTGGACGGTGCACGATTACTTCCGCGGCGGCTTCGGAGACGAGAAGCTCGGCGAGCCGGACTCGGTGATGGCCGAGCCCGCGCGGCCGCGGCACGAGTTCGCCTCGCCGGCCGAGGCCGCGGCGCGCCTGAAGGCCGCGGCGCTGCGCCTGGGCGCCTGCGCGGCCGGCGCGGCGCGCGCTAACCCGCTCTGGATCTATTCTCATAATTCTCGCGGAGAAACGATCGAGCTGCCCACCGGCGTCGAGCACGCCCTGGTGATGTGCGTGCCCATGGACCGCGAGGGAATCAGCAAGTCCCCGGGCTTCGAGGCCGCCGCGGCCACCGGCCGGGCCTACTCGATGATGGCCTTGGTGGCCTCCAGCATCGCGGAGATGATCCGGCGCTTGGGATACCGGGCGGTCTCCTGCGGGAACGGCACCGCGCTGAGCGTGCCCCTGGCCGTCGACGCCGGGCTGGGGGTCATGGGCCGCAGCGGCATGCTGCTTACCCGCGAGCGCGGGCCTTGCGTACGCATCTGCAAGGTCTTCACCGACCTGCCCCTGGCGCCCGACGAGCCGGAGCGCGCGGACGCCGGGGACCCGTGCAAAAAGTGCCGGGCCTGCGCGCGGGCCTGCCCCGCCGGGGCCATTTCCGACGCCGAGGAGCCCGGCTACGAGACATTGAACGCCTCCAACCGCCCCGGCGTGCTGCGCTGGGCGGTGGACGCCGAGAAGTGCTACGCCTTCTGGGTCGAGAACGGCGCGGATTGCTCGAACTGCATCGCCGCCTGCCCCTACCAGGCGCGGAAAGGAAGAGGAGAAACGTCATGATGAAAAAACTGGGCTGCCTGATGGCGCTGGCCGGGATACTGACCTTCGTGGGCGCCTTCGCGCTCTTCGGGAAAGCGGTCTGGCAGGCCAAGGAGGCCCGGAAGGTGCACAGCCTCGACCTGACGCCCGCGAAGCCGAAAGACGCCGGGGCCACGGCCCCCGGGCCGGTGGCCGCCAAGCCGGTCACCTCGGAGGTCATCACCGTGGGCACCGACAAGGCCTGCCAGTTGGAGGTCGAGCTGACGGTCAAGGTCACGTCAGCCAAGAAGGTCACCGACGCGGCCGGCGATACCGACTACGAGGCCAGGTACAAGTTTCCATTCAGCTACAAGGTGACTGACGAGAAGGGCGTCGTTATATTCTCCGAGAAGGCCCCCCTGGCCTGGGACGCGGGCACGCGCGTCTACGGGGCCAGCGACGTCGGTGAGACCGGCGGCACGATGACCGTCACCCACCACCTGGATAAGTTCGACGTTCCCGAGCCGGGCAAGATCAAGATAGAGGTCGAGCTGGAGCCGGACACCGGGTTCAAGGCCGAGCTGGTCAAGGCCGAGCTGGTGGTCTTCGACAACGTCGCCCGGCACGCCAGGTCGGTGGGCTTCGGGGTGCTCATGCTCTTCGGCGGGCCGGTGCTTTTCGTTCTGGGGGGCATGGTGTTCCTGGCCGGGCTGCTATTCGACAGCAGCCGGAAGAGCCGCAGGCGCTAGCCGGCTGTTTTTCAACGGACTGCTGGCGCTTCTTCACCACCGCGACTTCCCGCCGGGATTACTTGAAGCCCGGCTCCCCCTTCTCGTGCAGGTGCGCGCCCTTGTCCTCCAGCGTCTCGGCGGCGTTCGCTATGGGCACGTTGGGGGCCTTAAGCGGCTCGGCCCAGACGCCGGCCGGCGCGGCCCACTTGACGGCGTTCTTGAGGACCAGCTTGATGTTCTCGTCGTGGTAGATGGGGTAGGTCTCGTGCCCCGGCTGGAAGTAGAATATCTTGCCGGCGCCGCGGTGCCAGGTGCAGCCCGAGCGGAAGACCTCGCCGCCTTCGAACCAGCCGATGAAGATCTGCTCGTCGGGCGCCGGGATGCCGAAGGGCTCGCCGTACATCTCCTCGTGGGGCAGCTCGAAGTACTCGCCGAGCCCCTGGGTGATGGCGTGGCCGGGGTTGCAGTTCCAGACGCGTTCGCGCTCGCCGCACTCCCGCCAGTGCAGCGCGCAGCCGGTGCCCATCATGCGCTTGAATATCTTTGAGAAGTGCGCGGAGTGCAGCAGCACGAGTCCCATGCCGCCGAGCACCCGCTCCTGGACGCGGTCGACGACCTCGTCCCGAACCTCCCCGTGCGCGCAGTGGCCCCACCAGGTCAAGACGTCGGTTTCGGCCAGGACTTCCTCGGTCAGTCCGTGCTCGGGCTCCTGCAGCGTGGCGGTGCGCGCCTTGATTTTCTTATCCTCGGCAAGCCCGCCCGCGATAGCCGCGTGCATGCCCTGGGGATAGATATCTCTCACTGCTTCGTGCTTCTGCTCGTGGACGTTCTCGCCCCAGACGGTAACGCGAATCATCCGGCATCTCCTTCTTCAAGTCGCGGCCCGGCGGCAGGGTTTACCCTCGCCGGCGCAAATATCAAGCGCGTTCCCGGCCGCGGCCCCTTGCCCCCGACGGGGGCTGGGAGGTATAATAGAGGTGGAGTAGGGAATGGAGCTGATGCGAAAGTCTTTCTGGATAGCATTGCCTCTCGTTGTGGCCGCATGTGTAGCGTGCCTCTGCTGGCTGGCATGCGGCAGCTGCGCCTCGCGCCCCGGGACCGCAACACCGTCCGGGGCAGGGAAAGCTGAGTCGCCCGGCCCATTTGACGCGGTGTTGCTTGACCGTTTGGCCGATTGGCAGGTGCTCTCTCCGGGCCAAGACTATGGGCTGAAGCTGGAGGGGGGAGCAAGCGTCGGCCGTGCGCCGAAGAAGGCTTGGGTTCACAAGATTACACGAAGAATCCCGGACCTTTCTGACTCCGACAGCTGGAAGCAATGGGCAAGAAGAGCAGGCATCAAGGGGAAAATGAAGTACAACGGTGTCCAATGGTCCTTCGAAGGCGATGGTCGGGGCATCACGGTGTATAAGTCTATGCGTCAGATGTGTTACGGTAACAACAGTTCTGGCCCGGAGGCGCTCATCAGAGATGCCGCCAAGAAAGCCAAGGCGCCGCAAGTGGTGGCAAAGGGCGAAGCCGAAATGCGCGCAATCGGCTGGTGGCCTAAAGGGATAGATGCCAAACGAGTGAGCTGTGGATCAACCCTCACGTCATGGGGAGGCAGCAGTTACGTTTCGCACATCACGGCGGAGTATGGTGGGCTGATCGAAGGACGGCCGGTGGATGGCCCCGGCCTCTTCTACCGCATAACGACGATCGTAACCGGCTTGGTGGACGTGGCTGAATTGCGCTGGGCGGAGACAAGACGCTACAAGCACCTCAAGTGCAAGTCCGTTCGCGAAGCGTTTGAAGGGCTCAACCGGGGCCACGCGCAGCCGCTTCCCATCCAATGCGTTGGCTCGAAGGCCAAGTTCGCCGGTGTAGTGTACTACATGAATAAGGTCCCTTCGTCGGATCATGCCCATCCGTTCCTCAAGTTCCGGTTAACCACGCCCAAGGGATACTCCTACGACGCCTATGTGCCTGCCATCAAAGGCAAGTACTTCAAGAATCCCAAGCGGCAAGTCTTGATCAAGGAACTGGAGGAGGCAAAGAAGAAGACCAAGACAGGCAAGACCGGAGTAACTCGCCCGCCTGGAGGTGCCAAGGTGCCCGCTGGCGGCGCTGAAGACTCCCGCCGGAAATAATGGAAGATTCTGCCCCAATTGCCTGACGAGCCGACTCACGGCTCTTGGCCATCGGGCCAATAAAGTCCGGGATTCCGCGTTCCGGGGCGAGAAAGCCTTCTTGGCCATGCGGGCGAAAATCCCGGAAATCTTCTCGCTGAAACCGCGCGGCTTAGCGTCTTGCGAATCGTCCGGGAGCCCGCTTGGTGAACAGGTGCTCATAGTACTTATGAGGGGGTACTTTTTCTAACCGCCAAGACGCGGAGGTACTATTGAACCGCCAAGACGCCAAGAAGGGCTATTGACCTTGATCAAGGACGCCAAGAGCAAAGAACTCTCTTTCCCGCGGGAAGTGCTGATCGACGCCGCCCGCCAGCGCGGGCGGGGGGCGTCCTGGGAACTGATTGCCGAGAACACCGGAGCCAGCGCCGGCGACCTGGTTACGTTCTCCATCGACCATCCCGAGGTCTGGGGCCCGCTGTCCGAGCGCGCGGAGAAACTGCGATTGCAGGAAGCCGAGGGCGAAACCCTCGCGGGACTTTGTATGTTGCTGAAAAGCGACGACGAGACCGCCGCCGAAAACGCCGCCCGCGAACTCTTGATACACCGCCGCCACGTCGAGCGAAGACGTTATCAACCACCAAGACACAAAGACACCAAGAACCTTGAGGGCTCCAACGCGGCGGAAGCCGCTCGCGAAGCCAGCGCGCCTTCCCGCGACCCGGGCTCCAACTTAGTGGCTTGGTGTCTTGGTGGTGAAAAGGAAGCGCCGGAAGAGCTGCGGCGCCGCATTACGTATGCGACGCACCGCGTGGCCCACGGCGCCGACTACATCACGATTGCCGGCGAAGTCGGCCTCCCCCGGGAAGAAGTCACGCGGTGGGCCTTCATCTACGCGAAAGCCTGGGACAAGGCATATCCAACGGCGCGCCGCACCGCGGCACAGTTCGGCGCGTCACTGGCCGTTAACAGGCTGCTGGAGTTCGTAGTCGGCTTCGACCCCAAACTCGCCGCCCGCGCGGGACGGACATTACTCGTCCACAGACGGCACATGCATTGGGCGAGCACAAGTCAACCGCAGAGCACGGGAGAAGGCACGGCAACATATCCGTCATCCCTGACTCAGGTCGTAGTCGCCATCCCTGGCGACGGCTCGCTTAGAGTCGCTCGCCGCTCCGGGCCGGCCCGTTCCTCTGGAACGGTGCGTCCCTCCGCCGATTCCGCCTCCCACCCCCGCGACGGTCCCGGTTGAGGCGGTCGCGCGCGCCCGGAAATCGCAAGTCCGAGTGAACCTTTCGCCCTGTAATATCGTTTGGGAGATTGGAGACGGAAGAAGGGCAGGCCTGCCCCTCCACCAGAGAAGCAGAGGAGCGCGGAAGCCGCTCCCGGGAGGAGGGTTATGCCCAGTAAGCTATTGCTCGCGGTGCCGGCGTTGGCACTGACGTTCTCGGTGTCCGCCGCGGCCGAGAAACGCCCGCCGATCAAGCGCCCGCCGCTGGTCAAGAAGACCAGGAAGAAGACCAAGCCGGCCATCGCCATCGGGAAGGACTTCGTGGCGCTGGCCAAGGGCGGCTACTCCGCGCGCCTGGCGGCCTTCGCGGCGCTGCTGCCCCGGGCCGGCGAGTTGGCCCCCGCGGCCAGCGCCGAGGCCCGGCGGCTGCGCAAGCTGCCCGAGCAGACCAACGAGGTCTCCAGGCGCATGCTGGCCTTCGTGACCGGCTGCCTGGACGACCTGGTCGCCGAGGTCGCGGTCATGAAGAAGTGGAAGAAGGGCCCCTCGCCGAAGGCCGACAAGATCTCCGGGCGCACCGTGGACCTGACCTGCAAGGACCTGGCCATCGCCAAGCTCCTGGCCCGGGCCAGCAAGGGCTGGGGCGTGACCATAGAACTCAGCCCCGCGGCGCGGCGCTTCAAGGCCGCGCTGGACCTGGAGCTCACCGGCGCCCCGAGCCTCAAGGAGTTCCTGGACTGGCTGGCCGGCGATCAGGGCCTGGTCTACGGCCACGTCGGCGATAAGATAGTCATCGTGCCGCCGGCGTCGGTCACGCTCAAGCATAATATGGATAAGGCCAAGGCCCCGAAGAAGTAAGCGCGGCAGCCATCGGCCCCGCCCGACCGCATGCGGGGCCCCTGCGGGCGGCGGCCTCCCCCGGGGCCGCCGCCTTTCACCGGGCTGCGGGAAAAAGCTTTGCAAAACGACCCGGGGGTATGGACAATCTCTCCAGGCGGCGGTGCCGCCGGAGCGTTTTTCCAGGAGAAGCCCATGCGCAAGACCCTCCCTCTGGCCCTACTGCTGGCCGTCGCCGGCCTGGTCCCGGGTGCCTCGCAAGCCGGGGAGGCCAAGCCCGCCGGCCTCACCGACAAGCAGATCCAGGCCTTCGCCGAGAAGATCGAGGCCACCCTCAACGCCGGGGACGGCAGGGCCTTCGACGCGGCCATTGACATTGGCGAGCTGGTCACCCGGTCGCTCAAGGGCACCGGCGCGTCCAAGAAGCTGGTGCAGAAGCTCTGCAAGAACATGGCTGGCAGGGTGCACCTGGGGGTCCAACTGGCCCAGACCGTCAAGACCGGGGGCAGCTACAGGCTGCTGAGGGTCCGCAAGCCCGGCGGCGAGCCCCGGGCAGTCTTCCGGATGCTGAAGGGCGATACGACCCTCAACTACCACGAACTGCTCCTGGCCCCCCGGGCCGGCGGCGGCGTGAGGATCGTGGACGTCTTCATCTACTCAAGCGGGGAGCTGCTGAGCAATAGCCTGCGGCGCGGTTTTCTCCCGCTGGTGGTCCTGGCCAACCGCGGCGCGCTGGACAAGCTGCCGCGCAGCGAGAGCGAGTACATCAAGAACCTGCCCAAGATCCAGGCCGTGACGGGCCACGCCCGAGGCGGCCGCTTCAAGCAGGCCCTGGCGGTCTACGCCGGGTTGCCCGACTCACTCAAGAAGGACAAGACCCTCCTGATCTTTAGGGTGCAGTGCGCCATGGAGCTCTACAGCCCGAGCCAGAAGAAGGGCGAAACCGAGTACCTGGCCGCCCTGACCTACTTCAAGAAGCACCACCCCAATGATCCTGGCCTGGACCTCCTGCTGATCGACTCCTACTTCCTGCGCAAGCAGTACCCCCAGGCCCTCAGGTGCGTGGATCGCCTGGACAAGATGGTCGGCGGCGATCCTTACCTCGATCTCCACCGCGGCAACGCGCGCCTGCGCCAGGGCAAGTTCATAGAAGCCAAGAAGCTCTACAATCGACTTATCAAGCGCGAGCCCAAGATGCTCTTGCCCTACGCCGGCCTGGTGGGCGTCAGCCTCAAGCAGAAGGACTTCAAGGAGACCGCCCGGCTGCTTCGCTTCCTGGAAACGAAGTTCAAGCTGAGCTTCGACCACATCCGCAATATCCCGGACCACGCCGAGTTCCTCAAGTCCGAGGAGGGCAAGAAGTGGCGCGGTCCCGCGGCGGCGCCGGCGACCAAGAAGGCCCCGCCGGCGGCGGCGAAGTGACCGCCGGTCAGGCGCTTGCGACCGCGGGCCGGCCGCGGAGCGGGCGCCGGCAAAAAAGCTCGGGCAAGTGGTTGACTCCGGGGCGCGGGTAGGTAATATGTTGCGCGGGGGGACGCTGGAAGCGTCCCCTCATGTGCTGAAAACGGAGTTCGTCCGATCAGTCCGGCGCCGGGCCGGGACCAGGGGGCCTTGTTGATGTCGCTGAAGGGCAAGATAGCGCTGGTGACCGGAGGCGCCCGGGGTATCGGCCGGGCCATCGCCTGGCGGCTGGGGTCGGCCGGCGCGGACCTGGCCATCTTCGACGTGCTCGACGACGTGGCCGGCGCCGCCGGTGAGCTGGCCGGCTCGCTGGGCGTAAAGGCCTGCGGCTACAAGGTGGACGTGACCGACTCCGCTCAGGTCGACGAGGCCGTGGGGCAGGTCGTGAAGGACCTCGGCCGCCTGGACGTCCTGGTCAACAACGCGGGCATCACCCGCGACGGCCTGATCATGCGCATGAAGGACCCCGACTGGGACGCGGTGCTGGCCGTGAACCTCAAGGGCGCTTTCCTCTGCACCCGGGCGGCCAGCCGGCCCATGCTCAAGCAGCGCTCCGGGCGGATCGTGAACATCGCCTCGGTGGTGGGGCTGATGGGCAACGCCGGTCAGGCCAACTACGCGGCCAGCAAGGCCGGCCTGATCGGCCTGACCAAGACCTGCGCCAAGGAGTTCGGCTCGCGGGGAGTCACGGTCAACGCGGTCGCCCCCGGCTACATCCGGACGGCCATGACCGACGAACTCACCGAGGAGCAGCGCGACAAGATGCTCCAGCTGGTGCCGCTGGGCCGGCTGGGGGAGGTCACGGACGTAGCAGCAGCCGTGGCCTTTCTGGCCTCAGAGGAGGCCGCCTACGTGACCGGTCAGGTGCTGACCGTGGACGGCGGCATGGTGATGTAGTTACCTGCCGGGCGGGATGCTGCCCGGCGCGCGGATCAGCCGCGTTGGATGATGGGTTTCAGGAGGAACCACCCGTGAACAGAGAAGAGATCATGCAGAAGGTGATGGACATCGTCGTTGAGCAGCTCGACGTCAGCCGCGACCAGATCAGCCCGGAGACCAGCTTCGTCGACGATCTCGGCGCCGACAGCCTGGACATCGCCGAACTGGTCATGGAGTTCGAGGACGAGTTCGATCTGAACATTCCCGACGACCAGCAGGGCATCCGCAGCATCGGCGATGCGGTCAACTACATCGAAGAGCAGCTCAAGCAGAAGGAGAGCGCGTAGGTCGCTCGATCTGCTTCGCACTGATCATATGAGCTCCTCAGATCGCCGTCGCGTGGTCGTTACCGGCGTGGGCATGGTCGCGCCGGTGGGCATCGGTCGCGCCGAGTGTTGGCAGAACCTGCTCGAGGGCCGGAGCGGCATCGCCCCGATCACCCGCTTCGACGTCTCGGCCTTCGACACCCGCTTCGCGGGCGAGGTCAGGGACTTCGACCCCACGCGGTGGATCGCCAAGCGCGAGGTCAAGCGCTTCGACCTCTACTCCCAGTACGCCATGGCCGCGGCCAAGGAGGCGCTGGCCGACAGCGGCGTGGAAATGGCCGCCGAGGACGCCACCCGCGCGGGCTGCGTGATTGGCACCGGGATCGGCGGGCTGAACACCATCGAGGAGCAGTACGCCCGCTACCAGGAGAAGGGACCCGGCAAGATCTCCGCGTTCCTGGTCCCCAAGATGATGGCCAACGCGGCCGGCGGCCAGGTGGCCATCTCCCTGGGCCTCAAGGGGCCGAATCACGCGACGGTTTCGGCCTGCGCCTCCGGCGCCGACTCCCTGGGCGACGCCCTGCGCCTGATCCAGGACGACTGGTGCGACCTGATGGTCACCGGCGGCAGCGAGGCCCCGGTCACCGTGCTGGGCATCGGCGGGTTCAACTCGCTGAAGGCGCTCTCAACGCGCAACGACGACCCCCAGAGGGCCAGCCGGCCTTTTGACAGGGACCGCGACGGATTCGTGGTCGGCGAGGGCGCCGGGGTGCTGGTCATCGAGGAGTTGGAGCGCGCCCGCCGGCGCGGCGCGCGCATCTACGCGGAGTTCCTGGGCTTCGGGGCCAGCTGCGACGCATTTCACATCACCGCCCCGGACGAGACCGCCGAAGGCCCGGCGCGGGCCATGCGCGCGGCGCTGAAGGACGCGCGGGTGAACCCCGAGGACGTCGACTACGTCAATGCTCACGGGACCAGCACGCTCTACAACGACAAGATCGAGACCCTGGCGCTCAAGCTGGCCTTCGGCGAGCACGCTGAGAAACTGGCGGTCAGTTCGACCAAGAGCATGACCGGGCACCTCCTGGGCGCCACCGGCGCGCTGGAGGCGGCGGTCATCGCCATGGCCATCGACGAGGGCAAGGTGCCCCCGACCATCAACTACGAGACGCCGGACCCCGACTGCGACCTGGACTACGTCCCCAACCAGGCCCGCGAGATGCAGGTGGGAGTGGCCGTCAGCAACTCGCTGGGCTTCGGCGGGCACAACTCGGTGGTCTGTTTGGGCAAGGTGAGGGATTAGAGACGACGATGGCGACCGAAGGTCCCAAGGCGATGATTACGCGCGTGGTGGTGAAGAACTACCGCAGCATGGTCGACGTGGATGTGGAGTTGGGACCGCTTACCTTCCTTGTCGGGCCGAACGGATCGGGGAAGAGCAACTTCTTGGACGCGTTACGATTCTTGTCACACGCACTCAATGTCAGCTTAGAGAACGCCATTTCTGCCAGAATGCATATGGGCTTCCTGTCTCACTTTCGCACGAAGACGTGGTTCTCTATTGAGGTTAGAGCTAACCTAGAGGATGGTAGTACTTGCCGCTATTTTCTTAGGCTGAGTGGCCCGGAAAACGAACCGACCATCAACGTGGATGAGGAAGCATGCGTTTGCTGGAGTCCGAACGGGAGCATCTCAAGCGAGTTCAGCATACGGAACGGCGAATTTGATAAGCTTCCAGAAGGTTTGCAGCCAAAGATATCCTCGGACAGACTTGCTTTCCCACTGGTCTCGGCTGCGCCGCACTTCCGCCCTCTCTTCGACCACTTGGCCGGCATAAGGTACTACGATATCGAACCCTCCAAGATAGAAGCTACTTCGCGGCCCTCTTCGGTTTCGTGGCTGATGCCCGATGGCTCTAATGCTGCCACCGTGATGGCCCACCTTCAAGAGGACCATGCCGAGCGATCCGAGCGCTTATGTGGCTACCTGGGGAACATCACACCAGGGATTTCTGCTAGGACTGTGCGGAGCAAGAAGAAGAAGGGCGAGAAAGAGGAGAAGTTGTACTTGTTCTTTCCGCAAGAAGTTGGCGCTGATAGTAGTGGTCCCGAGTGGTTCTTTGCGGACCAAATGTCAACCGGCACTCGGCATGCTTTTGGGATATTGCTTGCCCTGCTGCAAGAACCGGCGCCGTCACTGATCGTAATCGAGGAGCCTGAAGCAACGGTCCATCCTGCCGCGCTCCACGCGCTTCTCGAGGCGATCCGCGACGCCAGCAGCCGAACTCAGATTCTCATTGCCACTCACAGTGCAGACCTCCTGGAAGACAAGGACATCAAGGACGGAGAACTCCGCCTTGCGCGCTACGAAGACGGGGAAACGAAGATTAGTAAGCCTGGCGAGTACTCAAAAGGAGTTATGGCAAAGAAGCTCTATAGTGCGGGAGAACTGCTGCGGATGGAGCAACTCCTGCCTAACGAAGAGAGAGATGCTGCTGATGTGGGAGCGGGCCAGTGATCCCCCGCTTGGTCTGTGCCGTTGAAGGCCCTGGTGACAGGCAGGCATTACCCAAGCTGCTCTACAAGATTGTCCCCCCGGGATCAGTTATCGTCGAACCGGTTGTAGTCAAGCGGCACAGAATAGTCAAGCAAGGCGAGCTGGAAAGATGGGTGGAGGCGGTACTGAACAAGAAGGATTGCGCTGCGATAATAGTCCTGTTAGACGCAGATGATGATGCGCCTTGTCTGCTAGGCCCTGCTCTTCGGGAACGCGCTCAGTCTGTCAGCCACAAGGAGTGTAGAGTTGTCCTGGCAAATCGGGAGTTTGAGGCGTGGTTCATAGCAGGAATAGAATCGCTGGCCGGTTGTGCCGGCATACGACCAGACGTGAAGTGTCCTAGCTCTCCTGAGGCCATCTCTGGGGGAAAGGAATGGCTAAGTCGGCAGATGGAAGGTAATTCTACATACTCGCCGACTCTACACCAAGCTCTGCTTGCAAGCAAGCTGGACCTTGAGTCCGCTCAGCGCAAGTCTGATTCCTTGAACAAGTTTGTGCGGGACGTGAAGTCAATAGCCGAGGCATTACTGCTCCCCGGCATGACAAGCAACTAGAGGAGTCGTCAATGGAACTCGACTACGGCCTCACCGAAGAGCAGCAGATGATGAAGGAGGTGGCCCGGGAGCTGGCCGAGAAGAAGGTCCGGCCCATCGCCGCCGAGTACGACGAGAAGAACGAGTTCCCCCCGGAGCTCCTTCCGATCCTGGCCGAGAGCGACCTCTGCGGCGTGTACATCCCCGACGAGTACGGCGGCACCAGCGGCGAGACGCCCATCATGAACATGTGCGTGGTGGTGGAGGAGGTCTCCAGGGCCTGCGCGGGCATGGCCCTGGCCTTTGCGGCCACCGGGCTGGGCACCATTCCGATCATCCTGGCGGGAAACGACGAGCAGAAGAAGAAGTACCTGCCGGACATCGCCGCGGGCAAGAATCTGGCCGCCTTCGCCATCACCGAGGCCAACGCGGGCTCGGATGCCGCCGCCGTGGAGACGGTTGCGGTCAAGGACGGCGACGAGTACGTGCTCAACGGCACCAAGCAGTGGATATCCAACGCCGGGGTCGCCGAGGTCTACACGGTCATCGCCATGACGGACAAGAAGAAGGGCGCGCGGGGAGCCAGCGCCTTCATCATCGAGAAGGGCACCCCCGGCTTCGACTTCGGGAAGAAGGAAGACAAGATGGGCATCCGGGCCTCGTGCACCCGGGAGTTGATCTTCCAGGACTGCCGGATCCCGGCCGCCAACCTCCTGGGCAGGGAGGGCCGCGGCTTCATGATCGCCATGGGCACCTTCGACGCCTCCCGGCCGGGGGTGGCCGCCCAGGCGGTGGGCATCGCCGCCGGCGCGCTGGACCTGGCCGTGGACTTCGCCTGCACCCGCAAGCAGTTCGGCAAGCCGGTGGCCGCCAACCAGGGCCTGGGCTTCATGCTGGCGGACATGGCCATGCGCGTCGAGGCCTCCCGGGCGCTGTGCTACGCCACGGCCCGTTTCGTGGACATGAAGAAGGGCCGGGCCACCAAGTTCTCGGCGATGAGCAAGTGCTTCGCCTCGGACATGGCCATGCTGGTCACCACCGACGCCGTGCAGGTCTTCGGGGGCTCCGGCTACATGCGCGAGTACCCCATCGAGAAGTACATGCGCGACGCCAAGATCACCCAGATATACGAGGGCACCAACCAGATCCAGCGCGACGAAATCGCCAAGGCGCTGATCAAGGAAGCCCTCGGCAGGGCCGGCTGAGGGAGAGGTTTCCGCTTTGCGAATCGCAGTCTGCATCAAACAGGTGCCCGAGACCACCGACGTGCGCATGGACCCCGAAAAGGGCACCCTGCTGCGCGAGGGGGTGGAGTCCATCGTCAACCCCTTCGACACCTACGCCCTGGAGGAGGGCGTGCGCATCAGGGAGGCGCTGGGCGGCGAAGTAGTCGTCGTGAGCATGGGCCCGCCGCAGGCCGAGTCCGCCCTGCGCGAGTGCATCTCGGTGGGCGCCGACGAGGCCGTGCTGGTTACCGACCGGGCCTTCGCGGGCTCGGACACCTGGGCCACCAGCCGGACCCTGGCTGCGGCTCTCGAGAAGGTCGGCTTCGACCTGATAATCTGCGGCAAGCAGGCCATCGACGGGGACACCGCCCAGGTGGGCCCGGGACTGGCCGTGCACCTTGACCTGCCCCAGGCCACCTACGTCCGCAAGGTCCGCGAGATCACCGCCGAGAAGATCGTGGTCGAGCGGCTGCTGGAAGAGGGCATCGAGGTCATGGAACTGCCCTTCCCGGCGCTCTTGACCGTGGTCAAGGACATCAACGAGCCGCGCCTGCCTTCGCTCAAGGGCAAGATGCGCGCCAGGAAGACCGATATCCGGAAGATCACCGCGGCCGACCTGGACATCCCCGCCGAAGACCTGGGCCTGGATGGCAGCCCCACGCGGGTGGCCAGGATATTCGCGCCGCCGGCCCGGGAGGGCGGCGAGGTGTTCGAGGGCGAGGCCGCCGAGACCGTCGAGAAGCTGGTCGCGGCTCTGGAGAAGGCCAAGGTGATCTGATGCCCCGGCTCAGAATCATCTCCGATGACTGCACCGGCTGCGGCCAATGCTTGGACGCCTGCGCCTACGACGGGATTGAGCTGGCCGAGGCCGTCGCCGTTTTCACGGAAAGCTGCAACCTCTGCGGGGCCTGCAAGGATGCCTGCCCCGTCGAGGCCATCGTCGAGGAAGAGCAGCCGGCCGCCGCGCCGGCCGCGGGGCTGGCCGAACACAAAGACGTCTGGGTCTTCGGCGAACAGCGCGGCGGACTGCTGGCCAGCGTGGGCTACGAACTCTTCAGCGAGGGCCGCAAGCTGGCGGACGCCCGCGGTCAGAGCCTCGTCGCGGTGGTGTTCGGCAGCGGGATGGAAGACGGCTGCCGGGAGCTGCTGGCCGACTACCCGGTGGACCGGGTGCTCTACCTGGACGCGCCGGAACTGGCGGTCTTCGAGGCCGAGGTCTACGGGAAGCTGTTCGCGAAGCTGGTCCGCGAGCGCAAGCCCGATATCGTCCTGGCCGGGGCCACCAGCGCCGGTCGGAGCTTCCTCGCGCGGGTGGCCGTGGAGGTGCGCACCGGCCTGACCGCCGACTGCACCGGGCTGGACATCGACGAGGACGGCCAGCTGCTGGTCCAGACCCGCCCGGCCTTCGGCGGGAACATCATGGCCCAGATCATCTGCCCCGACAGCCGCCCGCAGATGGCCACGGTGCGCCCCCACGTGATGAAGCCCCTGGCGAAGCTCGGCGGCCGCGGCGGAGAGCTCGAGAAGATAGCGCCGGAGCCCGGGCTGCTGGTCTCCCGGGCCAAGATCCTCGAGTTCATCGCCGAGGTCGAGGACACCGTGAACATCTCCGAGGCGGACATCATCGTCTCCGGCGGCCGGGGGCTGGGCGGGCCGGAGAACTTCAAGCTGGTCGAGGACCTGGCCAAGGCGCTGGGCGGAGCGGTGGGCTCGAGCCGCGCGGCGGTCGACGCCGGCTGGAAGCCCTACAGCCACCAGGTGGGCCAGACCGGCAAGACCGTCTGCCCCAAGGTCTACATCGCCTGCGGCATCAGCGGGGCGGTGCAGCACCTGGTGGGCATGCAGTCCTCCGACGTGATCGTGGCCGTCAACCGCGACCCGGACGCGCCCATCTTCAAGGTGGCCACCTACGGGGTGGTCGGCGACCTCCGTGAGGTCCTGCCCCTGCTCACCAGGAAGATACTGGAGAGCAAGGGACAATAATAGTCTCGGCGCGACCGGCCGAGCCGGGCGGTCGCGGACTCGGAAGGGTGGTTGTCAATGCCCGCAACGGTGCTGGTCGGATTGCAGTGGGGCGACGAGGGCAAAGCCAAAGTCCTCGACGAGCTCGCAGAGAAAGCCGATATCGTCGTCCGCTACCAGGGCGGCTCGAACGCCGGACACACCGTGTGGGTCGGCGATGAGCGCTACGCCTTCCACCTGGTGCCCTCGGGCGTGCTCCGCGAGGACAAGCTGTCCATGGTGGCCAACGGCGTGGTCCTGGAGCCGGGCCTCTTCCTCGAGGAGGTCGAGGCGCTCCGCGCGCGCGGGGTGAAGATCGACGGCGAAAACCTGAAAGTTTCGTCCCTGGCCCACCTGGTGATGCCCTATCACCGCCTCCTCGACGTACTGTCGGAGAAAAGGCGCGGTTCCGGCAAGATCGGTACCACCGGACGGGGCATCGGCCCCACCTACGCGGACAAGTCCACCAGGGCCGGCCTGCGCGTCGGGGATCTGCTCGCCCCCGAGCGCTTCCGCGCGCGGGTGGCCGCGCGGCTGGAGACCCTCAACCCGCTCCTGGAGAAGGTCTACGGCGAGCAGCCCCTGGACGCGGCGGAGGTGGCCGATGGCGTTTTGGCTCTGGCGCCGGCGCTCGAACCCTTCATCGCCGACACCTCGACGCTGCTCATCGACGCGCTGGACGCCGGCAGGGAAGTGGTCTTCGAGGGCGCCCAGGGCGCGCTGCTGGACATCGACTTCGGCACCTACCCTTTCGTGACCAGCTCGAACTCCACCACGCTGGGCGCCCCGGCCGGCGCGGGGGTGCCGCCCTTCATGCTGGACCGGGCCCTGGGCATCGTCAAGGCCTACACCACCCGGGTGGGGAGCGGCCCATTCCCCGCCGAGCTCGACAACCCGACCGGCGAGGCGCTGCGCCAGGCCGGCGGCGAGTTCGGGACCACCACCGGCCGGCCGCGGCGCTGCGGCTGGTTCGACGCGGTGGCCGTGGCCTACACCGCGCGGCTCGGCGGAGTGAAGCAGGCGGTGCTCACCAAGCTGGACGTGCTCGACAAGCAGCCCGTCCTGAAGGTGGCCACCGCCTACCGCCTGGACGGCCGGGAACTCGCCGGCTTCGGGGCGGCGCTCACTGCGCTGGAGCGCGCCGAACCGGTCTACGAGGAGCTGCCCGGCTGGCAGTCCCCCACGGGAGACTGCCGCAAGTTCGCCGACCTGCCCGAGGCGGCCCAGCGCTACGTCCTGCGCCTGGAGGAACTCACCGGGCTCTTCTTCTCGGGGATCAGCGTGGGCCAGGGACGCGGTCAGACCGTGCGCCGGGAGAAGATTTCCGGATGAGCGCGGCCCGCGCCGGACGGGGTGCATCCCGGGATCGCAAGGTCCCGCGCCACGTGGCCGTCATCATGGACGGCAACGGGCGCTGGGCCCGGGCCCGCGGCAAGCCGCGCACCGCGGGGCACAAGGCCGGCATCGACAGCGTCAAGGCGGTCACCCAGGCGGCCATCGAGATGGGCATCAAGGAACTCACCCTGTATGCCTTCTCCACCGAGAACTGGACCCGCCCCAAGAGCGAGGTGAACTTCCTGATGCGCATGCTGCGCAGCCACCTCGCCGAGCACCGCCGGAAGATGGTCCGCGACGGGGTGCGCCTGGGCACCTTCGGGGACGTCTCCGCGCTGCCCAGGGGGGCGCGCGCCGAGATAGAGAAGAGCATCAAGGCCACCGCCAAGGGGCGCAAGCTGCGTGTCAATCTGGCCCTCAACTACGGCTCCCACCAGGAGATCGCCCGCGCGGCGCGGCTGTGCGCGCGCTCCGTGGCCGCCGGGCGCATGAAGCCCGAGGAGATAACCCCCGCGGTCATAGAGAGCTTCCTGTACACCGCGGGGCATCACCCGCCGGACCTGATCGTCCGCACCGCCGGCGAGCAGCGGCTCAGCAACTTCATGCTCTGGCAGGCCTGCTACGCCGAGCTGTGGTTCACGCCGGTGCTCTGGCCGGACTTCCGCCAGCTGCACCTGGAGGAGGCGGTGGAGAACTTCGCGCACCGGCAGCGCCGCTTCGGCGGGCTGGAACCGGAGGACTGAGCTTGGCCGCGCGCACCGACCTGGGCAGCCGGCTGCGGTCCGCAGCGCTGCTCATGGGGGTTCTCGTCGGCGGCCTGGTCGCCGACGTCTTCTGGATAGAGCGGGACGTCAGCTTCTTCGCGATCCTGGCCGTATGCATGGCCCTGGCCTACAACGAGTTCTGCAACCTGTGCGAGGCCTGGGGCATCAAGCCCTTTCGCATATTCGGCATCGTCGGCTGCCTGGGACTGGTGACCCTGCAGTGGTTCACCCTGCCGCACTGGCGCCAGGCACCCGGCGGAGGGTGGATGCCGCTGCTGGCCGACAGCTACGAGGACGCTCGCCCCCTGCTGGACGCCGGGGTGATCGTGCTGATCTTCGCCATGTTCCTGCGCCAGGCCTTCATCAAGCAGGCCAAGGACGCCCTGCCCGCGGTGGGCATGAGCGTGCTGGGAATCATCTACGTGTGGTTCCTGCCGGGCTTCCTGCTGCGCATCCGCCACCTGGGCGGGAACGACTGGGTCTTCGTCGGGAACGGGCTGCTGGTAGCCACCCTGTTCGTCTCCAAGGTCGCCGACGTAGGCGCCTACTTCTTCGGCAGGAAGTTCGGCCGCCACAAGCTCATCCCCCGGATCAGCCCGGCCAAGAGCATCGAGGGCGCGGCCTTCGGGCTGGCCTCCAGCGTGGCCATGGCCTTCGGGCTCTGGGCCCTGGGCTTCCTGCCGCACTCGACCCCCTGGGGGACGCCGGCCTTCGGCGCGCTCGAGACCCTGGCCTTCGGGCTGCTGGTCGGGGGCACCGGCATGTGCGGCGACCTCCTGGAATCGATCTTCAAGCGCAGCGGCGGGCACAAGGACTCCAGCCGCATGCTTCCCGGCTACGGGGGGATGCTTGACGTGGTCGACAGCCTTATAATAAGCGCGCCGCCGGCGTACTTCTTCCTGCGCCTGGTGGCCGGGCTGACCATGACGGGAGGGCCGGGTTGAGAGAGGTCCTGGAGATCGGCGACGCGGAGACCGAGCGCTCGGTGCTCGGTCCCGGCGACGGCAATCTGCGCGCCCTGCGCAGCCTGTGCGGCGTGAGCACCTCGGTGCGCCAGGGACGCCTGACCGTCGACGGCCCGGAGGCCGCGGTGGAGCGGGCCCTGCGGGTGGCCCGGGGGCTCCTCGGCCTGGTCGAGGACGGGGTCAGCCCCTCGACCACGGACGTCGAGCGCCTGGCCGGCGCGGTGGACGGGAAAGCCCCGGAGGCGGGCGGCGAGGCCGGGCGCGCCGTGCGGGTCTACGGGTCGAACAAGTACGTCAAGCCCCGCAGCGCGGGTCAGGCCGGGTACCTGGAGGCCCTGGCGCGCGCGGACATCGTCTTCTGCTCGGGACCGGCGGGTACCGGCAAGACCTACCTGGCCGTGGCCCAAGCCTGCGCTGAGCTGGCCGCCGGGCGCGCCGGGCGCATAGTGCTGACCCGCCCCGCAGTGGAGGCCGGCGAGCGGCTGGGCTTCCTGCCGGGGACCGCACTGGACAAGGTCAACCCCTACCTGCGGCCGCTGTACGACGCGCTGGGCGACATGATCCCCGCGCGGGAGCTGGCCCGCTACATCGAGACCGGCATTGTGGAGGTGGTCCCCCTGGCCTACATGCGCGGGCGCACCCTCAGCGGCGCCTACGCGATCCTCGACGAGGCCCAGAACACCACCGCCATGCAGATGAAGATGTTTCTCACCCGCCTGGGCTGGGACAGCCGCGCCGCGGTGGTCGGCGACGTGACCCAGGTGGACCTGCCCCCCGGCGAGACCTCCGGAATGATTCACGCCACTGGGCTCTTGCGGGACATCGACGGGCTGGATATGGTGGAGATGACCGAGGCGGACGTGGTCCGCCACCGCCTGGTCAAGCGCATAGTGCGGGCCTACGGCCAGGAGGGCTCGTCCGGAGAGGTCGAGCCCGGCGGCTCTGGTGAGGCGACGGGAAATGGCCAAGACCGCTAACGGCGGGGACAAGAACTGGCGCGCCCGGATGGCCGAGGGGCTGCGCGCCGCCCGCGCCGCTCGCAACGGGGCCTCCGGCCCGGCGGCGGGCCGGGTGCGTGCCAGCCTGGGATGCAAGCTGGGCGCCGGGCTGGCCGGCCTGATCTTCCTGGCGGCCGCGCTGACCGTGCTCAACTACGGGCCCCCGCCGCTGACCGTGCGGCTCGGCACCCGGGTGCGCGCCGACGTGCGCGCGCGGGTGATCTTTCACTACAGCGACCCGGACGCCTTCAACGACGCCCTCCGGCACGCGCGCAACACCACCCCGACGGTTTACCGCTACGACCCCGGCTGGGCCGGCAGCCTGGCCACCGACGTCGACAAGCTGGTCGAGATCGGGAGCAAGGCCAAGACTCCGGAGGCCTTCAGGAAGCAGCTCCTGGAGCAGAAGCTGATACGCGACGCCAAGGCCGCAGACCCGATCTGGAAGGCGCTGGACCGCTTTCCCAACCTCAAGGAGGGCATCAGCAAGCCCCTCGGCAAGCGGCTCAACGAGATCGACGAGAAGGGGGTGCTCTCCGACGAGCGCTGGAAGGCCGAGCGCCTGCGGGCCGCCAAGACGCCGGACCGCGCCGCGGAGATCGAGCGCCGGCCGCTCAAGAGGCTGGGCGTCCCCGGAAAGAGAGTGCCCTTCGAGGCCTTTTACTCCCCGGAGAACCGCGTCCGGCGGGAGAGCGAGGTCCGCGAGGACCTCCAGCGCTTCATCAGGAACAGCTTCAGCAGCTACGGCCCGGAGCTCTCCGCGCTGATAGAGCGCCTGGTCCTGGCCAGCTGCCGACCCAGCCTGCAGCTGGACAAGGAACGGACCGAAGCGGCCCGCAAGAGGGCGGTGGAAAGAGTGGGCCCGGCCAAGTCGAACCGCAGCCGCAAGAAGGACGCCATCCTGCTGCGCGCCGGCGACGAGATCGGCCCCAAGGAGATGCTGATCCTCCGCGCCGAGAACCGCGCGTACTGGAACCGCCAGCCCATGCGGGTCTGGCTGCTGCGCCTGGCCGGGCTGTTCCTGACCCTGGCCGTGCTCATGGGCGTGACCCTCTTCTGGATCTGGCGGGCCGACCCGGAGGCGCTGGGCCGCCCGCGACAGCTCGCCGGGTTGGGGGTGCTAGGCCTGGGCGTGCTGGCGCTGGCCAAGGCCGCCGGCGCGTCCGACTGGCCCGCCGAGGTGGCCCCGGTGGTCTTCTTCGCGATGGTCGCGGCCATGGTCTTCTCGACGCGGACCGCCGCGGCGCTGGCGGTGTTCATCGCCGCGCTGGCCGCGGTGGCCCTGGGCGGCGGTTTCGGCAACGCGCCGATCCTGGTCGCCGGGGCGCTGACCGCCGCGCTGGTCGGGTGCAAGCCCCGCCACCGGCTGGACCTGCTCAAGGCCGCGCTGGTCGCCGGCCTGATATCCGCGGTGGCCGTCGCCGGGTGGCGCCTGTTGGAACTCGGCCGGGGGCCGCTGCTGGTGGCCCGCGAGGCCGGCTGGGCTCTGGGCGCGGCCCTGGCCCAGGGGCTGATCCTGGCCGGGGCCCTGCCGGTCCTGGAGGCGGCCTTCGGCACCACCACCAGCATCAGCCTGCTGGAGCTCTGCGACCAGAACCACCCGCTGCTCAAGGCCCTGTTCCTCAACGCCCCCGGCTCGCACCAGCACAGCATGGTGGTGGGCATGCTCAGCGAGACCGGCGCGGAGGCGGTGGGCGCCGACCCGCTCCTGGCCCGGGCCGGCAGCTACTACCACGACATCGGCAAGATCGCCCGGCCCGAGTACTTCGTGGAGAACGCCCCCCCGGGGCAGAACCGCCACGACCGCCTGGGACCCTCGATGAGCGCCATGGTGGTCATCGCCCACGTGCGCGACGGGGCCGAACTGGCCCGCGAGTACCGCCTGCCCCGCTCGGTAATCGACGTCATCGAGCAGCACCACGGCACCACCCTGGCGGAGTTCTTCTTCCGGCGCGCGGCCCAGCGCGGCGATGATCCCGCCGAGAGCGTCTACCGCTACGCCGGCCCCAAGCCGCAGACCAAGGAGGCGGCCATCGTGCTTCTTGCCGACGCCGTGGAGGCCGCCAGCCGGGCGCTGGAAGAACCCTCCGTCGCCCGCCTGAACGCCATGGTTCACGAGCTGGCCAACCGCCGGCTGCTCGACGGCCAGTTCGACGACAGCGGCCTGACTCTCGGGGAGCTGGCCGTGGTCGAGGCCGCCTTCACGCGCATCCTGATCTCCATGTTCCACGCCCGGGTGGCCTATCCCGCGGCCCCCGAGAAGAAAAAGAAGAGTGGCACCGCCAAGGCGTAAGCCCGCCGATGGGGTGCACCTGGAAGTAGTCAACCGCACCCGCTCGCCGCTGCCGCCGCGCTCCCTGCTGGGCGAGGCCGCGCGCCTGGCGCTGCGTCCCCTCGCGAAGAAGGCGCGGGGACGGCCGCTGGCAGCGACGCTGACCTGCGTGGGCGAGCGGCGCATGAGGGAGCTCAACGCCCGGTTCGCCGGCCGCGCCGGGGTCACCGACGTGCTGGCCTTCCCGATGGGGGAGGTCGACCCCGAGAGCGGGCGCTTCGTCACCGGCGACGTAGTAATCTGCCGGCCGGTCGCCGAGCGCGAGGCCCGGGCGCGCAAGCTCTCGGTGAAGGGCGAGCTGCTGCTCTACGCGCTGCACGGCTGGCTGCACCTGGCCGGCCACCGCGACGGGACCGCGCGGGGGCGGGCCGCCATGGTCCGCGCCGAACGAAGAATAATGAAAAGGCTGGGGCTGCCCCGGGACAGATAACTCCACGGGGACCAGCCTGCAGGGGACGCATCTTGCCCGGATCGACAAAGACCACCGGAATCGTCCTGAGACGATACGACTACGGCAACACCAGCCGGATATTCACCTTTCTGACCCCCGACCACGGCCGGGTGGGCGCGCTGGCCAAGGGCGCCCGGCGAGCGCGCGGCCGGCCGGGACTCGGCGGGGGCCTTGACCTTTTGAGCGAAAACGAGATACTGTACTACCCGCGCCGCTCGGGGCTGGCCGTGCTGGCGGAGTGGGCGGAGGTTTCGGGCTCGCCCGAGTTGAGCCGCGACCCCGTACGTTTCGCTGCGGCAGAGGCTTGCGCGGAGTTCGCCCGGGAGTGCTCGGCCGAGGAGCAGGCCGATCCGGAACTCTACCGGCTGCTCCTGGAAGGCCGGGACCTGGCCGCCCGCGCCGAGCGCCTGGTGCCCGCGGCCCTGTCGGTGGCGCTGGGCATGCTCTCGACGGCGGGCTTCCGGCCGCGGACCGAGAACTGCGCGGCCTGCGGGGAGGAGTTGCCGGAACGCGCGGTGCGCTGCACGCTCTCGGCGGCGGAGGGGGGAATCGTCTGCCGCCGGTGCGCGGCGCGGGAGCCGGACACGGGAAGCGCCGTGCGGCTCTCGGCGGAGAGCGCGGCGCTCCTGGGCGCGCTGGTCCGGCTGGAGCCGGCCGCCGCGGCCCGGCTGCGGCCCAGCCGGCGCGCCGAGGGGGAGCTTTTGCGCGCGGTGGAGTTCTACGCCGCCTGGCGGCTGGAGCGAAGGATGAGAGGACTGTCGGGCTTGAGCGCGATAATTGCCGGTCTGGAGGCGGTCGGATGCCGATAGCGGGGATGACTTTGCTTCTGGCGCTGGCCGCGGCCGCGCCCGCGCCGAAGACCAAGGCCAGGGCCAAGGCGCCCGCCAAGGCGGCGGCGGCCAAGCCCGCCGGAGAGCGCGCCCAGTGGATAGGCGCCTCGGGTCTGGAGGCCGGCGCCGAAAAGGCCAGCCCGGAGGGCGTCATGCTCTGGGCGCGCCTGCTGGCGAAGGAGAAGAGCATGGCCGCGGCGTCCCGGGCCTACGAGGGCCTGGTCCGGCGCTGGCCGGGCGCGCCGGTCGCCGAACGGGCGCTGAGGGCCGCCGCCCGGGCGGCGCTGGCCGCCGGGCAGGTCGACCGGGCGCTCAAGCTGCTCCGTGAGCTCGGCGCGCGCTGGCCGGAGGGCGCCACCGCCACCGAACGCGACAGGGTGGAGGTGGCCATCGCCGAGTCGCGGCTGGCCGCCGCGGGGGCCGAATCGCTGCCTCACAAGAAGGCCCGGCGCGCGGCCAAGATCGCCTACCGGGAGTTCATGGCCATCCTCAGGCGCCAGCGGGCCGGACCGGTGGCCGAGCGGGCCGCGCTGGGCCGGGCCCGGGCGCTCCACGCGCTGGGCAAGATAGGCGGAGCCATCAAGGCGCTGGAGGATTTCCTGAGGGCCTTCCCGCGCAGCCAGTTGGTGCGCACGGCGCGCAAGGAGCTGGTCGCGATCCGCTCGAGGCGCGCCCGGGGCCGCAGCCCGGAAAGAGGCGTGCTGATCAGGGGCCGGAAGAACATCGGCTGGGACGTCAAGACCGTCCCCCAGGGATCCGAAGACGCGGCCATTCTCAAGACCTACCGGGCCATCGCCGCGCGCCAGGCCGAGCTGAAGATCAAGGAGGCCAAGCTCTACGTCAGGCTCAAGAAGCCCCGCGCGGCCGAGACCGTGCTGCGCTCGGTGCTGCGTCGCTACGGGGACACGTCCTCGGCCGCCCGCGCCGCCCGGATGCTCGAGGAGCTCTCGGAGGAATGAATCTCAGGCGCGCGCTCTTCCCCGCGGCCCTGGCCGCGCTGGCCCTGGCCGGCTGCCGCTACACGGCCGGCGGGTCGCTGCCCGCCGAGATCAAGACCATCGGCGTGACCATGCTGCGCAACCAGACCCGCTACCCGGGGCTGGAAGGGGAGGTCACCCGGGAGATCATCTCCGCGCTGGCCGGCGGCGGCCGCTTGAAGGTGATCGACCCCGAGAACGACCCCGACCTGGTGCTGGTCGGCCGGGTGGAGAGCTACGTGAAGAAGTCGGTGCGCACCGACCGCTACGGCGACGCGGCGAGCTTCTCGGTGGTCATCGGGACGCGGGTCTCGGTGCGCAAGAGCGACGGGGAGTACCTCTTCAAGAACCGGAAGATCAGCAACCGGACCACCGATCCCCGGAGCGGAAGCGTGGACCTGGGGCGGGGGCAGAGCGAGGCCATGGGCCGCAAGGCGGCGGTCCGCGACCTGGGCCGCAACGTGGCCTCCGCGATCGTGGAGCAGGGATGGTAGGGAAGACAACCGGGGAGCCGAACTGATGCCCAGCGGCCGCTACAACCCAGAGGAAGATCCCGGCGGGTACCGCCCGCCGCGGATGATCGACTTCCGCAATCCCAAGGTGCTGATCGTCATCCTGGCCATGATCGCGGTGGTGGTGCTGCTGGTCCTCGGCCAACAGCTCAGGGGCGAACCGCCGGTCGAGTTGACCTGGGAAGAGGTCAAGACCAAGCTGGCGAACGGGAAGATCAGGGAACTCGTCTACTACACCGACGGCGGAGGACCCTACTCCGGAATGCTGGCCAGCGGAGAGACCGTCGAGAAGGACAAGGACAATAGACGTTTCGTGACCACAGTCCGGGACCCCTGGCCCACGCTCACCGACAAGCAGAAGGAGTGGGTCAAGGACACGGCCAGGGACACCAACACCACGCTGACGCCCAAGCAGACCTCGGGCTGGATGGCCTTCCTGCCGCAGCTCCTGCTCATCGTCATGGTGGTGGGCCTGATCTGGTACATGATGAGCCGCTACCGCGGGGCCGGCGGACCGGGAAGCGTGCTCAGCTTCGGCAAGAGCCGGGCCACGCTGGTCAACAAGGAAAAGATCAAGACCACCTTCAAGGACGTGGCCGGCATCGAGGAGGCCCGCGAGGAGCTCGAGGAGATAATCAACTTCCTCAAGGACCCCCGCAAGTTCCAGCGGCTGGGCGGGCGCATCCCCAAGGGGGCGCTGCTGGTCGGGCAGCCGGGTTGCGGCAAGACCCTGCTGGCCCGGGCCATCGCCGGCGAGGCCGACGTGCCCTTCTATGCCATATCCGGCTCGGACTTCGTGGAGATGTTCGTGGGCGTGGGCGCCAGCCGGGTGCGCGACCTCTTCCTGCAGGCGAGAAACACTGCCCCCTGCGTGATCTTCCTGGACGAGATCGACGCGGTGGGCCGCCGGCGGGGCACCGGCCTGGGCGGCGGGCACGACGAGCGCGAGCAGACCCTCAACGCCATCCTGGTGGAGATGGACGGCTTCGAGTCCGACAATAAGATCGTCGTCCTGGCGGCCACCAACCGGCCGGACGTGCTGGACCCGGCGCTCTTGAGACCCGGGCGCTTCGACCGGCACATCTACATCGACCTCCCGGACATCAAGGGCCGCGCGGAGATATTCAAGGTCTACGCCCGGCGCATCAAGCTCTCCACCGACGTGGACTTCCAGGCCCTGGCGCGGATGACCCCCACCTTCACCGGCGCGAACATCGAGGCGATGATGAACGAGGCGGCCATCATGGCGGTGATGCGCGAGGCCGACGCGGTGGAGATGCGCGACCTGGAGGAGGCCCGCGACAAGGTCAAGTGGGGCCGCGAGAAGCGCAGCCGGGTGCGCGACGAGGACGAGCGCGAGAACACCGCGGTCCACGAGAGCGGCCACGCCATCGTCACCATGCTCAGCCCGGAGGTCGAGCCCCTCCACAAGGTAACCATCGTCCACCGCGGGGCCTTCCTGGGGGCGACCATGCAGCTGCCGGTCCGCGACGAATACTGCGTGGGCCGCAAGAAGCTCCTGGGCCAGATGCGCGTGCTCTACGGGGGCCGCGCCGCCGAGGAGCTCTTCTGCCAGGACATCACCTCAGGCTCGGCCGCGGACATCCGCCAGGCCACGGACATCGCCCGGCGCATGATCTGCGAGTGGGGCATGAGCGACAAGGTCGGGCCGGTCAGCTACGAAACGGACCACGACAACGTCTTCCTGGGCTACGAGCTCAGCCGCGGGCGCGAGTTCAGCGAGGAGACCGCCCGGAACATCGACGAGGAGGTCCGCCGGCTGATCGAGACCGCCTACAGCGAGGCCAAGGAGCTGATCCAGGAGAACCGCGAGTTCCTGGTGCGCGTCAAGGAAGCGCTCCTGGAGCGCGAAGTGCTCAACTGCGAGCAGATGGAGAAGCTCATGCGCGGCGAGGAGCTGCCTCCCCAGGAGAAGGAGGAGCCGGCCGCGGACGCCGCGGAACGGGAGGAACCGGAAATTCCGGAAGCCCTCCCCGTTCCCCCGCGCGACACCTACGACCGCAGCGAGAAGAGCAGGGAGGAGTACCGCCCTCCGGAGACGGACGCGTAGGTGCCATCGTGAACCCCTGGCCCTTCGCCGCCACCGCTACCGCCGCGCCTCCGCGGGCGCGCTGGAGTTGGCCGCTCTCCGGCGGCCGGTGCCTGGAGCTCGGCGGGCGCGCGGCGATCATGGGCATCCTCAACGTCACCCCGGACTCCTTCTCGGACGGCGGGCGCTTCCTCGACCGCCAGAAGGCCGTCGAGGGCGGCCTGCGCATGGCCGGGGCCGGCGCGGAGATAATCGACGTCGGTGGGCAGTCCACCCGACCGGGCAGCGAAGAGGTCTCTCCCGACGAGGAGCTCGCCCGGGTGCTGCCGGTCATCGAGGGGCTGCGCGCCGGGAGCGACGTGGCCATCTCGGTGGACACCTACCGCGCCGAGGTCGCGGGGCGCGCGCTGGACGCCGGTGCGGACATCGTCAACGACATCAGCGCCTTTCGCTTCGACGCCGAGATGCTGCCCCTGCTGGCCGAGCGCGGCGCGCCGGCGATAGCCATGCACATCAAGGGCACGCCCCGGGACATGCAGACCGCCCCCCGCTACGACGACGTGGTCGAGGAGGTCTACGCGCATCTCGCCGACGCGCTGGAGCGCGCCGAGCGCGCGGGCCTAGAACGGGAAATGGTGGCCGTCGACCCGGGCATCGGCTTCGGCAAGACGACCGAACACAACCTCCTGCTGCTGCGCTCGCTGGCGCGCTTCCGCGAGCTGGGCAGCCCGGTGCTGATCGGGGCCAGCCGCAAGTCTTTCATCGGGAAGGTGCTGGACGTGGAGGTCGACGAGCGCCTGGAGGGCTCGCTGGCCGTCGCGGCGCTGTCGACGGCGGCCGGGGCGGACGTGCTGCGCGTCCACGACGTGGCCGAGAACCTTCGCGCGGTGCGCATGGCCGAAGCCGTGCTGGGGCGGGGCTGAGGGATGCAGACCTTCCCGGACTACCTCCGCTACGCCGGCGATTTCATCGCCCGCCACTGGGAGAAGGGCGTCGAGATACTGGTCATCGCCGCGGTCATCTACGCGCTGCTGCTCATGCTGCGGGGCACGCGCGGGGCGGGCATGCTCCGCGGGCTGGGCCTGCTTATCGTCTTCGCGGTGGTCTTCTCGGGGGCCCGCTACCTGGGGCTGATGCGCATCACCTGGATGCTCGAACGCCTGTTCGCGGTCAGCGCGGTGGCGCTGGTGGTCATCTTCCAGCCGGAGTTGAGGCGCATGCTGGTGCGCCTGGGCCAGACCCGCTGGCTGGGCTTCCTGGGCAAGCCGCGCTCGGTGGCCCTCGGCGAGGTGATGGGCGCGGTGGCCTCCATGAGCAAGCGCAAGACCGGCGCGCTCATCGCCATCGAGCGCGAGGTCGGGCTGCGCCAGGTGATCGAGGGCGGCACCCGGCTGGGCGCGGAGGTGACCAGCGAGCTGCTCTGCTCCATCTTCTACCCCAACACTCCGCTGCACGACGGCGGGGTGGTGATCCGCTCAAACCGGGTGGCCGCCGCCGGGTGCCTCTTCCCGCTGTCCGAGAACCCCAAACTCCAGAAACAGTTGGGCACCCGTCACCGCGCGGCCCTGGGCCTGACCGAGGAGACCGACGCGGTGACCGTGGTGGTCTCCGAGGAGACCGGCAACATCTCCGTGGCGGTCAAGGGTGACCTGATGTACGACCTGTCCATCGACGAGCTCAAGAGCCTGCTCCATAACCTCTGCTACGAGGCCATGGAAGCGGCCGTTCCGCAGGACGTCTGATCATGCCCGGCCTGAAGAAATACCTCAAGCGCGACGGCCTGCTGCTGCTGACCTCCCTGGTCCTGGCCGTGCTGGTCTGGGCCTACGTGGACGACGAGCTCACCGAAACGCGCACCGTGCAGGTCCGGCTGGAACTCAAGATCCCCGAGGGCCTGGAGCTGATCTCCAGGCCGCCGGGCGCCGTCGGGGTGACCCTCCGCGGCCCGCGCGGGCGGATGGCCGCGCTGGACGTCAAGAGCGTGCTGGCCCGCTACGAACTGCCCGCCGGGGCCCAGGGCGACGTACCCGTCAAGCTCACCGAGGAGGATTTCCTGGGCCTGCCGGAGGGCGTGAAGGTGGCCGTCCTGCCCGAGAGGTTCTCAGTGAAGGCCGGGCGGCTGGTGCCGGTGCGGGTCAAGGTCATCGTCAGGACCGAGGGAGAACCCGCCCCCGGCTACGCCATCGTCGAGAGCCCCAGAGCCGAGCCCGCCCAGGTGCTGGTCCGCGGCCGCAAGGAGGCGGTCGAGAAGCTCACCCTCGTTTACACCGAGACGCTGGACGTGGGCGGCCGGCGCGAGTGGCCCCCCACCTACGTGGGCATCGCCACCGAAGAGGGCTCGGGGATCTACTGCTCCGAGCAGGTGCTGGTGCTCATGAAGATCGGCAAGGCCCCGGTGCCGCGGGACGTGCCCAACATCGAGGTCAAGGTGCTCAGGCCCCCGGGCTTCAAGCGCGAAGTCACCCTGGAGACCACCTCGATAACCCTGCGCCTCTACGGCGCGCCCCAGAGGGTGACCGCTGTCGAGGCGCGCAACATCCTGGTCATGGCCGACGTTTCGGGCCTGGCCAAGCTGGAGAAGGGCACCTACGAGATACAGGTCAAGCTGAAGCTGCCGCCGGGCATCTCCCTGGCCCCGGGCGTCAGCCTGCCCAAAGTCCCGGTACGGTTGAAGTGAGGCGCGCCCCCTTTGGGAATGGGAATGAAACCATGACTAAGCTGGGAGTCAACATCGACCACGTGGCCACCGTGCGCCAGGCCCGGCGGGGCGTCGAGCCTGACCCGGTCTGGGCGGCCTCCGCGGCGGAGTTGGCCGGGGCCGACGGCATCACCGTGCACCTCCGCGAGGACCGCCGCCACATCCAGGACCGCGACCTGGATCTCCTGCACCGCACGGTGCAGTGCAAGGTCAACCTGGAAATGGCCGTCTCCGAGGAGATCGTGGAGATCGCCCTGCGCATCAACCCCGAGCAGGCCACGCTGGTCCCTGAGAAGCGCGAGGAGGTCACCACCGAGGGAGGGCTGGACGCGGCCGGCGCCGGGCCGGCGCTGGCCTCGGCGGTGGAGCGGCTGAGCGCGGCGGGCATAGGCGTGAACCTGTTCATCGACCCGGTCCGCGAGCAGATCGAGTGCGCCCGGAGCCTGGGCACCGACGGCATCGAACTGCACACCGGGCAGTACGCGCTGGCGGGAGGCAAGGGAGTCGAGGCCCGCCTGGCCGAGCTGGTCGTGGGGGCGACCCTGGCCGGGAACCTGGGACTTTACGTGGCCGCCGGGCACGGGCTCAACTACCTCAACGTGGGACCGGTGGCGGCAATTCCTCAAGTGGAAGAGCTCAACATCGGGCACAGCATAGTCAGCCGGGCGATATTCGTGGGCTTGGGCCCCGCGGTCCGGGAGATGAAGGCGCTGATCGCCACGGCCGACCGCGGACGGGCGGGCTGAGCGCCCCGTCCCCGCAGAGCACCAGGAGAGACAGATGGGCACCAACAGCGTAGAGTTCACCGGGGCTATGACCGCGCTGGTCACCCCATTCAAGAAGGACCGGAGCATCGACTTCGACGCCTACGGCGAGCTGATCGAGCTGCAGATCGCCGGCGGCGTCGACGCGGTGGTGCCCTGCGGCACGACCGGCGAGTCGGCGACCCTGAGTCACGACGAGCACGAGGAGGTGGTCCGCTTCGCGGTCAAGACCGTCGCCGGGCGGACCAGGATCCTGGCCGGGGCCGGCTCCAACAACACCGCCGAGGCCATCCGGCTGACCAGGTCGGCCGGTGAGAGCGGCGCCGACGGAGTGCTGCTGGTCAGCCCCTACTACAACAAGCCCACCCAGGAGGGGCTCTACCGGCACTACCGGTCCATCGGCGAGGCCACCGGCGGCGTGCCCCAGGTGCTCTACAACGTTCCCGCCCGCACCGCCAAGGAGATCGCCGTCGAGACCGTCGTCCGCCTGGCGAAGCTCGACTTCGTGGCCGGCCTCAAGGAGGCCGGCGGCTCGGTCGACCGGGTGAACTCCATCCTGGCGGCCTGCGACATCTGCCTGGTTTCCGGCGACGACTCGCTGACCGTGCCGATGATGTCCGTGGGCGCCCGCGGGGTTATCTCGGTGATCAGCAATCTCATTCCCGCCGACGTCAAGAAGCTGACCGACGCCGCGGCCGCGGGCGACTTCGAGACCGCGCGGCAGCTGCATTACAGGATGTTGCCGCTGGTGCGCCTGATCTTCATCGAGAACAACCCCATGGGCATCAAGACGGCCATGCGCCTGGCGGGCCGGCCCGTCGGCGAGTTCCGGCCGCCGCTCTGCGACATGGAGAAAGAGAACGTCGCGGCGCTGGAGAAGGCCCTGGCGGAATACGGGGTGAAGTAGACGTCCGAGGGGCCTCCTCCATGTCCGGCACGCGGGAAGAGCTGAGCTTCGATTTCGTGGTGGTCGGCGGGGGGCTGGCTGGCATCTCCGCGGCCATCGCCGCCGCGCGCGGCGGGGCGCGCACCGCCCTGGTGGGGGACCGCCCGGTGCTGGGCGGCAACTCCTCCAGCGAGGTGCGCGTGCACATCGGCGGGGCCACGGCCTCGCACAGCCGCCGCAACGTCCGCGAGGGCGGCATCCCCGAGGAGTGGCGCCTGGGCGACCGGATCCGGAACCACCAGCCCTACAGCTACCCGCACATCAACAGCCTCTGGGACCTGTTGCTGCTGGACGCCGTCAAGCGCGAGCCGAACCTGACGCTCTTCCTGAACACTTCGGTCCGCGAGGCGGTGGTGGTGGAGACCGGACGCATCGCCGCCGCGCGCGCGGTGCAGCTGGGCACTGAGAAGGAATTCATGTTCCGCGCGCCGCTGTTCTGCGACGCCTCCGGCGACGGGACCCTGGCCGCGTCGGCCGGCGCGGACTTCCACCTGGGCCGCGAGGCGCGGGGCGAGTACGACGAGTCGCTGGCCCCCGAGAAGGCCGACCACGTCTGCATGGGCGCGTCGCTGCTCTTCAAATCGATGGACGTCGGCCACCCCGTGGCCTTCGAGCCCCCGGAATGGGCCGAAGAGTATCCCGCGCCCGAGTCGCTGCCCTTCAAGCTGGAACGCAAGCTCGACCTGCAAGGCGGCTACTGGTGGATAGAGCTGGGCGGCTGCCGGCCGGAGGAGCACACCGTCACCGGCAACGAGCGCATCCGCGACCGCCTGCTGGCCGCGCTGCTGGGCGTCTGGGACCACATCAAGAACCGCTCGGACCGCGGGGCCGGGAGGCTGGCTCTGGAGTGGGTGGGGATGGTACCCGGCAAGCGCGAGGGCCGGCGCTTCCTGGGCGACTACGTCCTGAACGAGAACGACGTCCGCTCCGGGCGGGTATTCCCCGACGCGGTGGCCTACGGCGGATGGTCCATCGACCTGCACGTCGAAGGCGGGCTGGACGCGGCCGAGAAGGAGCCCACCCAGTTCACCTGGTTCGATCGGATCTACACCATTCCCTACCGGTGCCTGTATTCGCGCAACGTGGAAAACCTGTTCATGGCCGGCAGGGTCATCAGCGCCAGCCACGTGGCCTTCGGCTCGAGCCGGGTGATGGGCACGCTGTCGGCGGCTGGCCAAGCCGCGGGCTCGGCGGCGGCCATGTGCCTCGACCGCAGGCTCTCGCCGCGCGAGCTGGGCGGGGAATACATCGAGGAACTCCAGCAGCTCCTGCTGCGCGACGACTGCTACGTCCCGGAACTGAAGAACGCCGATCCCGCCGACGTTGCCCGCACCGCGAAGCGGGTCACGGCCAGCTCCTCGCGCCGGGCGGAGGCCGTCGAGCCCCAACGCTTCCTGGCGCTAGACGCCCGCCGCGAGCAGATATTCCCGGTCCGCGGGCCGAAACTCGAAGCCCTCGAAATCCTGCTGGAGTCAACCGCGTCCGGCCCGGTAACGCTCAGCGCCGAGCTGTTGCCCGCCGAATGGGGCGACGACTTCCGCCCGGCCGAACCGGTCGCGCGGACCGAGGCCCGGGTCCCGTCAGGCCGGAACTGGGTGGAGATTCCCTTCGACGTGAAGGTCGAGCGCGGGTTCTGCCGCCTGGCCCTCTCGCCCGCCGAGGGGGTTTCCTGGGGCGCCGCGGAGCTCTACCTGCCGGGCCTGGCCGCCGGCTGCGGGGGAAGAACCGAGGGCTGGCGTCAGGAGCCGGTGCCGTCCTGGTGGACGCCGCGCCTGCTGGTCACGCACTGCCTTCGCCAGCGTCCAAGTAGCATGGCCTACACGCCTCTGAACGTGGTAAGCGGCCAGAGCCGCGCCGAGACCTGGACCAACCTGTGGGCCAGCGACCCGGACGAGAGCCTGCCCCAGTGGATCGAGGTCGAGCTGGCCGAGCCGGCCCGCATTTCACAAGTGCAGTTGACATTTGACACCAATATCGACCGGCTGGTGGGATTCGGGCCCACCCCGGAGTGCGTCCGCGACTACGATGTGGAGCTTCTGGTCGAGGGCCAGTGGCGGACGGTCGCCGAGGAGCGCGGCAACTGGCTGCGCATGCGCCGGCACAGCTTCGAGGCGTGTGAGGCGGCGGCGATCCGCGTTACCTGCAAGGCAACAAACGGTTCAAATGATGCACGCATCTTCGAGATGCGCGCCTGCTAGGCTAGGAGAACGCCTTGGACCTCAAGAAGATAGAACGCGGAGTGCGCCTGCTCATCGAGGGCATCGGCGAGGACCCCGGCCGCGAGGGCCTCAAGGACACGCCCGCCCGGGTGGCGCGGATGTTCGCGGAGATATTCGACGGCCTGGAGAAGGACCCCCGGGAGCTCATCAAGCCGTTGCGCGGCGACAAGCACGACGAAATTGTCCTGATAAAGGACGTTCCGTTCTACTCAATGTGTGAGCACCACTTCCTGCCCTTCCTGGGCAAGGCCCACGTGGCCTACATCCCGGACGGGGCCATCAGCGGATTGAGCAAGCTGGCCCGGGTGGTGGAGATGGTTTCCCACAAACCGCAGATCCAGGAGCGGCTGACCGCGGAAATTGCCGAGGTTCTGATGAACAGTCTCAAGCCCAAAGGCGTTATGGTGGTGGTGGAGGCCGAGCACCTGTGTATGACCATGCGCGGGGTTCGCAAGCCGGGGGCGATAACCACCACCTCGGTGGTGCGGGGCATCTTCCGCACCAAGCAGGCCACCCGCGCGGAGACCATGGCGCTAATAAGGGGTAGTTAGGAAGAATGTGATGAACGGCGGACGCGTGTTGAGAATCTGGGCGGCTTCGGCCGCCGTGCTGCTGGCCGCCGCGGCCGCGCGGGCCGGCGCGCCGGCCGTCAAGTCCCTGCCGCACAAGCCAGCCCGCACCCGCGACTACAAGCTGACCGTCTCGGCGGGCCTGAGCAGGTACTGCCGGATGGGCTGGATCCCGGTGCACGTGGCCATAGAGGCCGGCAAGAGCTTCGAGGGCGACCTGGTCGCGGTACTGCGCAGCGGGCAGCGGGGCGCGGTGCTCTTCGAGGCGCGCCGCGAGGTGAACCTGGCCGCGGGCAGCAAGAAGGACTACCACTTCTACCTGCTTCACGACAACCCCCACGCCAGCACGCCCCAGGTGGAGGTCTACCTTCAGCGCGGCCGGCCGTTGAGCGACACCCGGCAGTCCCGGCAGCTCAACCTGGTCTCGCGGGTCAAGTACCTGGTCTGCGTGGTCTCCGAGAAGCCGGGAGTCCTGCGGGGCATCATCGGGCCGAACCGCATGGCGGTGATCAGCGGCCAGCAGAAGGGCGCGGACTACAGCCGGGAGTTCATGGTATCCCAGCCGGGCCTGCGCCAGCTGCCCGACAGGGCCGCCGGCTACAACGGGGTCGACTTCCTGGTGCTCTGCGACACGCCGTTCAAGATAGGCAAGCTCTCCCAGCCCCAGCTGGAGGCCATCGTTGACTACGCCCGCGGCGGCGGCGTGGTGGTGCTGGCCTCCTCGGACCGCAAGTGGTTCGCCAAGAAGGCGTTGAGCGAGCTGCTCCCTCGGCCGGCGGTGACCGCGGCGTCGCGTTCGGAGGCGAATGCTCTGGTCGGCAGGCTGCGCACCCGCTACGGCATCTTCGGCCTGGGCGCCAAGGGGCTCGCGGTCCACAAGTTCAAGGCGCCTGGCTTCCGCCAGGACTCGCTACGCGGCTTCTCCGTGGGCCGCTGCGGGTCGGGCACCGTGCTGCTCTGGCAGCTGAGCCCCGGGGACTCCGCGGTGAGCGGCTGGTCCGGGCTCTACAACCTGTGGGCCGACGTGGGCAGGCAATTCTACCGCAGCCGGCCCCAGGAGGATTACGGCTCCGGATTCGGGGTCGGGTCCGGCGACCAGAACAACCCGATAGCCCAGGCGCGCGGGCGGGCCACAAATCTCAACATGGCCAAGGGGCGCGCCCCCGCGGCCCTGCTGGTGGTCTTCCTGGTGGTCTTCTACCTGGTGCTGGTCGGGCCGGTCAATTACTTCGTGCTCCGGCGGCTGGACATGCGCGCCCTGAGCATCGTGACCATCCCGCTCTTGTCCGTGGTGTTCGTGCTCCTGACCTTCGCGGTGGGTTACATCTACCGGGGAGTGACCACCGTGGGCCGCCGGGTGACCGTGGGGCTGACCAGCTCCGGGGCGGGCCGGGCGACCTGCGTGACCAGCCAGAGCATCTTCCCCTCCGGCTCCATGCTGGTGGAGGTGAGCACCGACGGCCGGGGCCTGCTGGCGCCTCTGACCAAGGAGCTCAGCGGGCAGCAGCAGAGCTCCTTCACTCTCCAGGACGAGTCCAGATTCGTCCTTGAACGTCACCCCATGCGCATGTGGGAGATGGCCTACTTCCACGGTGAGTCGGTCCGCCGGCTGGGCGGGAGCGTGCGGCTGGTGGCGCTTCCCGGCGGCCGCTACCAGCTGAGGAACGAAAGCTCGGTCCAGCTCAAGGACGCGTTCATAGTCTCCAGCGTGACCGGCGGGAAGTACTCGTGGATCGGCGAGGTCGGGAAGGGGACCCATACAGGGCAGCTGCTCCCCTGGCAGAAGAGCGGCGGCCCGCGCGCGGTCAGGCCCGGTCCGAACAAGGCGGCTCCGCTGCTCAAGCTCCAAGACGCGCTGGTCCTCTGGCAGCGCGGCGAGCTCGGCAAGGGCGTCAGCTACTCGGTGATTCCGCGCGAGGGCGCCTTCTCGGACCAGGCCGCCAGAGTGATCTGTAACGACCTCCGCCTGCGCGTGCCCACCGTCAGGGGGCGAAGCAGAGTGCTGCTCTTCGCCAGAATCAACGAGGAGCTCGAACCAGTGCGCCTCGACGGCCGGGTGCTGCGCGGGGATGAGACCATTGACCTGTTAGTTGTCCGCGCCGAACGGGGAGGCGCCAAGTGATCGAGGTCCGCGGGCTGGGCAAGACCTACGAGAACGGCACCCGCGCGCTGCGTGACGTCTCCTTCCATGTGGGGGAGGGCGACATCTTCGCCTTCATCGGTCCCAACGGGGCGGGCAAGACCACCACCATTCGCATCCTGGTCACGCTGCTGGAGCCCACCGGCGGGGAAGCCACGGTCGGCGGGGAGGACGTGATCCGCTACCCCGACCGCGTCCGCCACCTGATCGGCTACATGCCCGACGACTTCGGGGTCTACCAGGGGGTGCGCGTCTGGGAGTATTTGGACTTCTTCGCCGCGGCCTACCGGCAGCCCCGCCTCCAGCGCCGCCGAGCCATCGACGACGTGATGACCCTCACCGACCTGGTCCCGCTGCGTGACCGCATGGTGGAGAACCTCTCCAAGGGCATGCGCCAGCGGCTGTGCCTGGCCAAGACCCTGGTGCACGACCCCAAGGTGCTGATCCTCGACGAGCCCGCCGCGGGGCTGGACCCCCGGGCGCGCATCGAGTTCCGGGCGCTCTTGAAGACCCTGGCGGGCATGGGCAAGACCATCCTGATCTCCTCGCACATCCTCACCGAGCTGCGCGAGATATGCAACTCCTGCTGCATCATCGAGAAGGGGCGCATCCTGGCCAGCGGCAACGTCGAGGAGATGACCGAGCGGCTCCTGCCCATCAGGATCATCATGGTCAAGCTGCTCTCCAAGATCGACGAGGCCGCCGCCGAGCTGCGCAGGATCGACGGGGTGCTCGCCGCCGAGGTCGACGGCCGCAACGTGCGCGTGGAGTTCCGCGGGGCGGACACCGAGATCCACGGACTGATGAAGCAGCTGGTCGAGAAAGGTCTGCCGGTGATCGGCCTGGAGGAGAAGGAGAGGGACATGGAAGCCCTCTTCATGCGCATCACCAAGGGGGAGCTGGCGTGAGGGAGCGACTCGAACAGAAGCTGCGCCGGCTGGGGGTCGCCCTGCAGAGCCCGATACTTGTAAGGGAGATGCGCGCCCTCCTGCGCGGTCGCAAGTTCTTCGTCAGCCACATGCTGCTCTTGACCGTGCTGGCCGGGGTGCTGCTGATCGCCGCGACCACCGCGGCGGCCGGCGACGAGAAGGGCGACCCCGCCCAAATCGGCCAAATACTCTACTGGGCCTTCTTCTTTGGGCTCAGCGTGGTGATCATCTTCCTGGTCCCGGCCTTCAGCTGCACGGCGATCACCACCGAGCGCGAGGGCAAGACCCTGGACCTGCTGCTGACCACCACCATTCGGCCCTGGGAGATCGTCTGGGGCAAGCTGCTGAGCGCGCTGACGGTGATACTCCTGTTCATGGCCTCGGCCCTGCCGCTGGTCACCGTGTGCTTCCTCTTCGGGGGCATCTCCCCCTGGGACCTGGCGGTGCTGTACATGCTGGTGCTCTTCGGCACCCTGGTGGTCAGCTCGGTGAGCCTGTCGGTCTCGGCGCACTGCCAGGAGTCGAAGTCCTCGGTGGTCATCTCCTACGTGCTGACCCTGATCATCGTGGTGGGCATGGTGGTAGTCTACTGGGCCATCGCCGACGCGCTGTTCGGGTCGGGCGCCGGGGGCCGGGGGGCCAGCGCCTTCTCGGCGGTGTTCACCGGCTACGACTGGAGGGAGCAGGCGCTGATCTTCCTGGCGCCGGCGTTCCTGGGCCTGTCCGTGTTCGCGGGCAACTTCGCGGCGGCCACCAACCGCCTGAAGCCGGCCACCGCCAACCGCTCCACCAGCGTGCGCGTGATCTGGATGATTTTCCTGATGGTGGCCCTGCTGCTCTACTGGCTCACCGCCTTCGTGGAGACCGACCTCGGCAAGATCCTCCCTACAGATTGGAGCGACTGGCTGGTCTGGTCCACAAGCGTCGCCGCGCCGCTCTTCTGGCTGGGCGTCATCTACTTCGCCAGCGAGGAGGCCCTGCTGCCCCCCCGGGTAGTCGAGGACAGCGCCAGGCTGAAAGGCCCGCTCCTGCCGCTGCGCATCTTCATGCCCGGCCCGTTGACCGGGGTGGCCTACGCGGCCTTCTTCGTGGGGCTGGTCCTCGGGGCGCTGACCTTCTTCAACTCGATGTTCGCCGCGGACGCCGGGGCCTCAAGCTGGGCCTGGCGGAACCTGCACGCCGCCGTGCCCCTGGCCCTCTTCCTGCTGGCCTCGGCGGGCATTGCGGCGCTGTTCTCCAGCCTGGGCTTCACCCACCGCGGGGCCGGACTGGCCGCTTTCGGGGCCACCGCGCTGCTGGCCTTCGGGCCGCTCATCCTCCTGGCCGTCAAGGGCACCACCTCGTACGGCACGACCGAGAGCACTCTGTGGGGCGGGCACTACCTCAGCCCGGTGGTGGCCATGGTCGGCGCCTGGGACGAGGGGGGCGGCATCTCCGGCAAGGCGGGCAACGCCTGGCAGGTGGTGAAGCTGCCGGGGGGCATGATGTTCCCCCTGTGGGCGGTCACTTCGGCAGCCTACGGGATGCTGACCGCGGTTGTCTGGGCGACGGCCGGCATCCGCATATACCGGCTGCGCGCCCGCTGGCAGCGTTCGCTCTCGGCCTCGACCGCCTCCGCCGCCCCGCGCGTGGCCGTGCCCGTCGCCAAGCCGGTCCCCGAGGCGAGTATCGCCAACGGGGGAGACGCCCCAGCAGAGGAAGGGTAACCGCCCTTGGCCCGGAAGAGCGGCGCCCACCTGACGGAAATCTACTCGGCCATTCAGGGCGAGGGACCGGCGGTCGGCGAGCGCCAGATACTGGTCCGCCTGGCCGGCTGCAACCGGCAGTGCCGCTACTGCGACACGGATACGGAGCCCCCGCGGACCTGCCGCGCCGAGCGCCGCGCCGGCAAGCGCAACTGGCAGCAGATTGCCAACCCGGTGAGCTCCGAGGCGGCCCTGGACGCGATTGAGCGCCTGGCCCGCCAGGTGCGTCACGAGTCGGTGGCCTGGACCGGCGGCGAGCCGCTGCTGTCCGAGCGCTTCCTGCGCTCGGTGCTGCCGCCCCTGCGCGCCCTGGGCCTCGGCCAGGACCTGCACACCAACGCGACGCTGCCGGCCAAGCTGGCGCCGCTTCTGGAGCTTTTTGATCGAATCTGCGCGGACCTCAAGCTGCCCACGGCGACTGGCGAGCACCTGGACTGGGAGGCGACCGCGCGCTTCCTCAAGCTGGCCCGGGGCAAGCTGCTGGCCGTGAAGATGGTGGTGGTCCGCGGCCTGCCCGGCGAGGAGTTCGAGCGCGCCCTGGACCTCGCCGCCGGTGCCGCGCCCAAGGCCACGCTGGTGCTCCAGCCGGTGACCCCCCTGGCCGCTGGCGCCGAGCCGCCCGAGCCGGGCGAGCTGCTGGGGCTGCAGGAACGCGCCCTGCGGACCTTCAAGCGCGTGCTGGTCATACCCCAGACCCACAAGATGACGGGGCAAATGTAGTGGCCCGCAAGAGTTCCTCCGGCCCGGGCTCGACTCCCAAGCGGATAATGGGGCTGATCAAGAAACGGCTGCGCTCCGAAGCGGGCAAGGAGCTGGCCGGGTTCGTCAGGCGGGTCTCCGGCCGGGCCGGCGAGGAGGCCCGGCTCAACCTGGGCGAAGACCCCGAGGTGGGCCGCTTCCTGACCCGCCTGGGCTGGCTTGAAAAGAGGAAGACCGACCGGGCGCGCGCCCGGCGGGTGGGCGAGATTGTCGACGAGCTGGCCCGCGCCGCGGGCCTCGACCCGCTGGCCGCGGCGCTCTACCTGCGCCTTTTCGCCTCGGGCGAGGCGGCCCTGGGCACCGAGCCGGTCTGCGGAGAGATGCCCCGCTGCCTGGGCTGCGAGCTCGGCGGCGTCTGCCGCTACCGGCAGGGCGAGCTGTCCCAACCGGCGCCGGCCAGCACCGAACGGCCCGCCGAGCGCCTGCGCCGCGAGGGCGAGGACGCGCTGACCGGGACGGAGTTGGCCGCGCTGGTGCTCTCGGGGAAAGGGTTGAAGGAAGCCGAGGCGCTGGCCACCGCCCGGCGGTTGCTGGGCGAGGCCGGCTCCCTGCGCGACCTGGCCGCCCGGCCCCTCAAGGAACTGGCCGCCGCCGAGGGCATGAGCGAGGAGCTGGCCCTGCGCCTCCGCGCCGCGCTGGCCCTGGCCCGCCGCTGGAACGTGGAGATCCGCGAGCAGGGCCGGCAGTTCAAGACCGGCCGGGACTTCTTCGAGTTCTTCGCCCCGCGCCTGCGCGACCTCAAGAAGGAAACCTTCTTCGTGGTGCTGCTCGACCAGAAGAACCGCTACATGGCCGCCGAGCCGGTGAGCACCGGGACGCTGACCGGCTCGCTGGTTCATCCCCGGGAGGTCTTCAGACCGGCGATACGCGAGGCCGCGGCGGCGGTGGCCTTCGTGCACAACCACCCCTCGGGCAACCCCAAGCCCAGCAAGGACGACCTGGAAATCACCGCGCGACTCCTGGAGGTCGGCAAGCTGGTCGGCCTGCGCGTATTGGACCACGTGATCGTCGGCGAGGAGGGTTACTTCTCTTTCGTCGAGGAGGGTTTGATCTAGCAGTCCGTGAACTGCTACCGCGCCGCGCGCCGTTCCTTGGCGATCACCTTGTTCGCGGCGTCGAAGAGCCTGAGCTCCAGCGCCTCGGTCACCCCGCGCGTGTAACTCGAATCTATCGACACCGTGCCCCCGTCCTTACAGGACCGGCTCTTGAGCTTCTTGGCGGCGCCGCCCCTCAGAATGGCGTAGAGCCTGAGCTTGGCGACGTTCGCGCCGTGCACCCGGGCCTTGATCTTGATCTTGGGCTTGAAGAGGTTGCCGCCCGTGCTCCACTTCTTGACCACGATGCGGTTGGCGGCCGGTTCCGACTTCGGCTTCGGCTTGGGCTTAGGCTTGGGCTTAGGCTTGGGGTCGGGCTTGGGGTCGGGCTTGGGGTCGGGCTTGGGGTCGGGCTTGGGTTCTGGTTTGGGTTCTGGTTTGGGTTCCCTGCCGGTGAGCTTGCCTATGCCGTAGTCCACCGAAGCTTTCGCAGAAGCTTTCGCAATGACCTTGCCAATCTTCTTGAAGATGTCGTCCAGGCCCTTGGGGCTTCTGGGGGTGGGTTTGGCAATGGTGCCTTTGAAAGTCAGGTAGAAGTCGCCCTTCTTCGCGACCGAGGTGAACACCTTGCGAACGTCCTTGCGCACCTTCTTTTCCGAATAGTACTTGCGAACGCCCTTGGGCAACAACCTGCCCGCCTTGGCGATCTCCTCAGCCCTGGCCCGATCGAGCCAGTGGTCCGGCAGTCGGTAGAAGATGAGGTGGCTCTTCCTGGCCAGCTTGCGATCGCCCTTGGCGTTGGCGAGCACGGCGAAGCCGCCCAGGAAGCCCATGGCCAGGGGGTCCTTGGAGACGGTCCTCAGCTTGAGGTTGCTGAACTTGACCATCGGCCGGTCGCCTTCCATGGCCAGGGTCAGGCGGATCTCGGTGGGGTCGATGGCGTGCTCCTTGCCGTAGATCTCGCGGACGGCCTTGCCGCCGAAGAACTTGGCCAGGGCGCCCACGGAGCTGCCGAAGATCGGGAACTTGTCGAGGTTGTTGGCCTTGCCGTCCTTGATCTTGAGGCTGCCGTTGCCCTTCCACGCCTTTATCTTGCTGGTCTCGAACCCCGTGCCGCTCCAGGCGACCGTGCCGGTAGCCTTGCCGTGGAAGATGTCCTTGTAACCCAGCGCGCCGCTGACCCCCTGGTTGACGTCCACGTTCTTGAGGGCCATTTCCCCGCGATGGGCGATATCCGGATGGTTGAGGTCGGCGCGGACGCTGCCCACTGCCTCGCCGGTGTAGGCCTTGGCCGTGAACTCCGTGACCGCGAAGACGTTGTCCTCCAGCGCAATCTTGCCGGCCAGGTCCATGAGCGCGTACTTGTCGTAGGTCACCCGATCAACCTGCAAGCTGCCCTTCAGGCGATAGCCCTTCAGGAACTCGTAGGGCTTCTCGTCGCCAGGCGTCTTCTTCTTCGCCCCGCCGGCGGCGGGCCTCTTCGCGGGCCCCGGCTTGGGCTTCCCGGCGCCCTTCTCCTCCGGCACCTCCATGGCCGCGAGAATCTCCTCGACCCTCACCTCCGGCGAGTGCAGCTCGACCACCGCGGCCAGGCGGCCCAGGTCGGCCAGCAGGGGAGAGTCCTTCTTCGTGGAGGTGACCTTGCCAGTCTTGATTGCCAGCTTGCTCTCGTGCTTGTTCTTCTTGTTGACCACGCCCACGGTCAGCCTCTTGATGACCGCCAACCTGGTGCCCGCGGTCACGACCCCCGTGGCCCGCAAGCGCATGTTTGGCAGTTCCTCGAACTCGACACCGATGTCCTTGAGCTCGGCGCGGACCTTGAAGGTCAGGCCCGCCAGGCGCCCGGTGAAGAGGTCCTTCTCACTCTCGAGTATGGCCTTGAGGTCGCCGGCGGCGGAGAGCTCTCCCAGCTTCAGCCTGCCGTCGAACTTGAACTTCTTGAGCGCGGGCACCAGCCGCCGGACCTCCTCGGGCTCGAACTCGGGAATGGACAGGCGCACCTCGACCTTCCCGACGTCGATGGTCGTCTCCGACTGCCCCTTCCCGGCGCCGCCGGCGGCCAGCTTCTTGGCGAGACGCACGTCGGCGTTCCCCGAGCCGCTCAGCTTCAGGGGGCCGAAGCGGACCGCCAGGGAGCTCATCTCCAGGGACTTCTTCCGGGACTTCTTCCGGTCCTCGGGCTTCCAGCTGCCGACCAGCTTGACCGTGGCCGGCGTTCTGGCGGGCTTGTCCACCAGGTCGGCGAAGGCGATCGCCGCCCCGGTGGCGTCGAGGGCCAGCTCGACGCCGAACTCCTTGTCCGAGGTGCTGGTCAGCCGGCCGGTCAAACGCACTGGCCCCGAGCCCTCCAGGTCCTTGGGAATGCCCCCAAAGACCTTGCGGAGCTTGCCGATCACCGAGACGTCCGCGCTGCACTCCTCGAGCACCAGTGAGCCCGAGGGGTTCTTGAGCTTGAGGTCCAGCGCCTTGCCCTTGCCGTCCGCCGTCGGCACCTCGACCAGATGGAAGCCCTTCAGCCCGCCGGTGATCTTGACCTTGGCCAGGTTGGTGTCCACGATGCACTGCTCGATGTCCACGGTGCCCAGCGCCGTGTTGGCGTTCAGCGCGGCCACCGCGTTGCCCTCCAGCTTGAGGTCCGCGGGGAACCACCCGAAGCCGGCCAGGAGCGCGGTGGTCTTGCCCGCGTCGGGCACGTTGAGGCTGAGCCTGTAGGTACCGAGCATGCGCCCGTAGTCGCTGACCTTGCCGGAAAGTTCGAGGTTGCAGAAGGAGCTGGTCAACTTGACCGCCCGGGCCTCCAGGCTCTTCTTTTCCGTTTCGACGTCCAGGTTGGCCACCAGCTCCACGTTGGCGTCGCTCACGCCCTTCTCCGGCAGGTCCGGACCGGTGATTCTCAGCCCGGTGATCTCCACCTTCAGCGCGCTGGTGAACTTCTGGGGCGAGCCCTTGACCCGGCCCTTGTCGATGCTGACCGTGCCGGCGAAACCCATCGCGGCCAGCTTCCTCGTGTCCGGGTCGAGCTTGAGCGCCGGCGCGACGCGGTCCCACAGCGCGGCCATGTCCGCGCCCAGGTCGATCTTCACGTCGAACTCGGGCTCCTCGGTGTTGGCCCCCAGCACCTTCCCGTCCACGATCAGGTTCAACTGGCTGGGCGACTGCGGGGTCCTGGCGGTGAGCTTGAAGTTCGGCAGGTCCCACCTGGTGGTCTTGCCGCTCCGGCTTCCACGCAGGCTGGTGACCAGCTTTACCTCCAGCGGGTCGGGCTTGCCGGCGGCGCGCCTGGTGCGCAGCTCGACCGTCAGGGCGATGAGGTCGCCAGCGCCGTCGGCCGAGGCGGTCAGCGTCAGGTCCTCATTGAGCGCGGGCAGCCCGGGCATCACCTTCGCGTAGCGATCGGCAAACTGCTTGAGATTGGCGTCGACCACCAGCTTGCCCCTGGCCTGGGCGTTCTTGCCGCCCGCGGCGGGCACGAACTCGCCGCCGGTCAGGCGGATCGTGCCGGCGGCGGAGCTTCCGGACGCCGAGAAACCGACCTTCTTCAGGACCAGGCTCGCGGGGTCCAGTGCCAGCTGGCCGTCAACGGTGAAGTCTATGTTCTCCTCGGGAAGTTGCTTGCCGTCGGTGTAGCTCGGCGGGACCAACACATTGCTGGCTCTCAGCGTTATCTTGGTCTCGAGGTCCCCGGCGGTGCCCGCGGCCGCCACGGCGAACTCCAGCGCGCCCTTGACCCGGTCCTTGGCCTTGAATATCCGGCCGACCTCCCCGCCGGTCAGCTTGCCGAGGTCCGCCTTTATCCCGAAGTCCAGCTTGATCTTCTCGGTCGCAGCGGCCGCGGTGCTCCGGCCGGACAGGGCCGGCAGCCCGCGGACCACCAGGCTGCCGCCGGCCTTCTCGCACAAGGGGCTCTCGATGTCGAGGACCAGGTCCGCGTCGCCCTTGGCCAGGTCCGCGCTGCCGCTGAGCGTGAGCTTGGCGCCCAGGCCGGGCACGGGCTTCTCGTGAATGCCCAGGGAAACCGCGTCGAGCTGGGGCACGTCCAGCACGCAGGACAGCGTAATGAGGTCCGGAGAGTCCGCGGCCAGATTGATGTCCAGGGAGACGTTCTTGCCCGGTGCCGGCAGGCCCAGGTGCTTGGCCAGGGCCGAGGGGTCCAGGTTTTGGATCGACACGCTGACCATCTCGCCGGAAAGCCGTTTGAAGCCGAAGCCCAGCAGCGTCTTCTTCCCGGGGTCGATCTCGAAATCCGGGCTGCCGGCGAGTTTCACCTCGCCCGGGCCGCCGGCCGCCGGGGCAGCCATGGTCAGCTCGCAGCTGAGCTTGCCGGCCAGCGCGGGCACGTCGAAGTCGTCGATCCTGGCCGTGAGGTTCAGCTCCTGCACCCGGCTGGAGGCTTTCTTGAAGCGGTCGTCGAACTCCAGCGCGCCGTTCTTGACGGTCAGCTTAACGTTCACCTTCTCAATGGGCCCCAGTGGCCCGGAGGAGTCGTCCTCGTCCTTCTTCCTGCCCCCCTTTTTCTTCTTGGCGCCTTTCTTCTTCCTCCCGCCCTTCAGGAGGTCATCGATGTTGGTGGCGCCGCGGGTCTCCTCGCGCTCCAGGAAGACGATCGGCTCCTCCAGCGTCACCGAGCACTCCAGGTCGGTGAGGCCGGACAGCAGCAGTCGCCAGACGTCCACGCGGATGTCGACCTTCTTGACGGTCAGGAACTGGCGGCCGGGGGTGAAGCCCTCCTTGTTGGCCACGGTCAGGTCGGTGATTTTGAGACCCTCGAATATCTCCAGCTTTACGCCGCCGATCTCCACGTCGCGGCGGAGCTGCTCCTCGAGGTTCTCCTTGATGGTCTGCTTGACGCGCGCCTCGCTGAGGATGAAGGGTACCAGCACGGCGAGGAGCACCAGCAGCAGCACGAAGCTCCCGACGGCGTAGAAGGCCAGCCGCAGCAGGCGGCGCCACAGGGGGCGCTTCTTCTTGACGGCGGGGAGCCCGCTGACGGTGGCCAACTCCAGGTTGATCTCGGTGGTGCCCACCCGGAGCACCGCGCCGGGAACCAGCTCCGCGCGGCGGGCCACCGGCTTGCCGTCGAGGAACACCTCGCAGCCGGGCGAGATGGGTTCGACCACCGGGGGCTTCTTCGCCCGGATAACGATGCGGGCGTGATGGCTGGCGACTTTGGGTCCCTCGGCGCGCACCGGACAGTCCGGAGAGCTGCCGATGAGTATTTCCTTGCCGGCCAGGGGGACGTTGCCTGAGGGAGTCAGCAGTCGGTAGTCAGGCATTCCTTCCTCCGGGGCGATGAATGACGTAGGCCTCCCGCTGCCAGTATTACCGCGGCGGGCGGCCGAATCAAGAGACGGGGATGGCCGCCGGACCCTTCACTCTTCTATTATACATGCCCCGGCGCCAGATGGGCCGCTGTCTCCACGAAAAAGCCCCCGGCTGGTCCGCCGGGGGCTGATTTCATGTAGGATACGGCCGGGCTATAGCCTGCCCTTGGTCGAGGGCACTCCGCGCTCGCGGGGGTCGGGCGCAGCAGCCGCGCGCAGCGCGCGGCCCAGCGCCTTGAAGGCCGCTTCGAAGACGTGGTGCTTGTTCTTGCCGCGGACCACCTCGATGTGCAGGGTCATCCTGGCATTGTCAGTCAATGCGCGGAGGAACTCCTCGACGAGCTCGAAGTCGAAGCTGCCCACCCGGCCCTTGGCCGGCAGGCCGGCGGTGAAGAGGTAAGCGCGGCCGGAGAGGTCCAGCGCTGCCTCGGCCAGGGCCTCGTCCATGGGCACCCGCGCCCAGCCGTAGCGGGAGACGCCCCTCTTCTTCCCGAGGGCCTCGGCCAGCGCGCGGCCCAAGACGATGCCGGCGTCCTCGACCAGGTGGTGGTCGTCCACCTGGCGGTCGCCCCGCCCGACCAGCTTCAGATCCCAGGCGGCGTGGCGGGCCAGCAGCTCCAGCATGTGGTCGAAGAAGCCGATGCCGGTCTTGACCTCGACTTTGCCGCGGCCGTCAACGTTCAGCCGGACGGAGATGCTGGTCTCGCGGGTCTTGCGGCGCAGGCTCTTCCTGCGCGGGGCCGCCTTTCCCTTCTTCTTCTTGGCCATCTGCTCACTCCTCTCGCGCGGCGGAGTATACCCGAAAAGCTCGGGGGCCGCCACATATTTCGCCGGCGGCGTCTTGCCTCGCCGGCCGCGGTCGCTATGATGGTCCGGGTCGCGAAAGGAGACGTTGTGCTCAGGACACTCAAAGCCGGAAGCCCTGCCGCCAGGAAGGCGCTGGCGCGGATCCGGGGTCGCCTGGAAAGCGCCGCCCGGAAGATGAACGCCGCCGCGCGCAAGGTGTCAAAGCGCGCCTTCGGCAGGCCGCTGGCCCCCGAGGACGCGGTCCGCAAGATAATTGCCGACGTCCGCGCGAGGGGCGATGCCGCGCTGATCAGGTACGAGCGGCTCTTCGACGGCTGCCGTCTAACCCCGAGAAAGCTGCGCGTATCAGCTTCCGAGCTCCGGCGCGCCCGCAAGGGTCTGTACCTCGACATCCGCCACGCCCTGCTGGAGGCAGCGCATCGCATACGGGTCTACCAGGAGCACGTGGCCCTCCCCGAGAGCGTCCTCATGCGCGGTCCCGGCGAGGAGCTCGGCCTGCGGGTTGTGCCCCTCAGGCGCGTGGGACTGTACGTGCCCGGCGGCACCGCCGCCTATCCCTCGAGCGTCCTGATGAACGCCATCCCCGCCCAGGCCGCGGGGGTCGAGGAGATAGTCGTCTCCTCGCCGCCGGACGCCGCCGGCGAGGTCAACCCCCTGGTGCTGGCCGCCTGCGCGGAGCTGGGAATCTCCGAGGTCTGGAAGCTGGGCGGCGCCCAGGCAATCGCGGCCATGGCCTACGGCACGAAGACGCTGGCGCCCGTCGACAAGATCGCCGGGCCCGGGAACCTCTTCGTCACCCTGGCCAAGAACATGGTCTACGGGCAGGTGGACCTGGACATGCCCGCCGGACCCAGCGAGGTCTGCGTGGTGGCCGACAGCTCCGCGAAGCCCGCCGAGATCGCCGCCGATCTCTTGAGCCAGGCCGAGCACGACCCGCTGGCCAGCTGCGTGCTGGTCACCGACTCCCGCCGCCTGGCTGGCGCGACCGTCAAGGAGGTCAAGCGCCAGCTCGCCGAACTGCCGCGCGCCAAGACGGCAGCCGCAGCCGTGAAGAACTGGGGGCTGGTGCTGGTAGTAAGTCGCATCGAAAAGGCCGCCGAAGTAGTCAACGAGCTGGCCCCCGAGCACCTGGAGGTGATCTGCCGCAAGCCGGCACGCGTCGTTGACCGCGTCCGCGCGGCGGGGACCGTCTTCATCGGGCGTTTCAGTCCGGAGCCGATCGGTGATTACGTCGCCGGCCCCAGCCACACGCTGCCCACCGGCGGGGCGGCGCGGGTGTTCTCGGGCCTGTCGGCGGCCAGCTTCTGCCGGACGATGGCCACGGTCCAGCTGTCCCGGGCGGCTTTCAAGCGCCTGGCGCCCTCGGCGGTGACTCTCGCGCGCGCCGAGGGGCTGGAGGCCCACGCCCGCTCGGTCGAAGCCCGCAAGGGGAAGTGAGATGGCCGCCCGCCGCCCCAAGCCGCGCCCCTCGGTCGCCAGGATGTCCGCCTACGTGCCCGGCGAGCAACCGCAGCCGTCAGAGATGGGCAAGCTGACGAAGCTCAACACCAACGAGAACCCCTACCCTCCGAGCGCGAAAGTCGCCGCCGCGGTCAGGCGCGCGGCGAAATCCCTGCGCATCTACCCCGACCCCGGGCAGGGGGAGCTCCGCAAGCTGGCCGGCAAGGTCTACGGCTTCGGGCCCGAGTGCGTCATGGGCGCCAACGGCTCGGACGAGCTCCTGGCGCTGGTGGCCCGCGCCTTCGTGCCCGAGCGCGGGCGGATCATGACCATGCGGCCGACCTATCTCGTCTACGAGACCGTCGCCGCCGGGCTGGGCGCCAAGCTGGTCGAGGTGCCCTTCACCCGCGAGTACGGCCTGCCGGCCACTCTTGCCAGGAAGAAGGCCGACGTTTTTTACCTGGCCAACCCCAACTCTCCCACCGGCACAGCGGTCTGGCCCGACGAGGTCGAGGCCTTCGCCAGGAAGTTCCGCGGCCTGGTGGTGGTGGACGAGGCCTACGCCGACTTCGCGCGCTTCAACGGCCTGAAGCTGGCCCGCAAGCTGCCCAACGTCCTGGTGCTGCGCACCATGAGCAAGAGCTTCTCGCTGGCCGGCCTGCGCCTGGGGCTGGCCTTCGGGTCGAAGGCGGTGATCGCGACGCTGATGAAGCTCAAGGACTCCTACAACCTCAGCGGCCTGCAGCTGGCCGCGGCGACGGCCGCGCTCTCGGACATGGCCCACGTCCGCCGGAACGTGAAGCGCATAGTCAGGACCCGCGAGCGGCTGATTCGCGAGCTGGTCGCCCGTGGGTTCCTGGTGCTGCCCAGCGAGTCGAACTTCGTGATGTTCCACCTCGGCCGCCGGCTCTCCCGCAAGCTGGGCGCCGGCCCCGGCGCGGTCAAAGCTCTCCGCCGGCGCGGGGTGCTGGTCCGCCACTACCCCGGCGCGGGCCTGCGCGACGCCCTGCGGATCACCGTGGGCACCGAGAAGGAGATAGATAAGTTCCTCTCGGCGCTGGACATAGCGGCGAAATAGGCTGATTCCCTAAAGTCCTCCGGGCTTTACGTCCGATAATACTATCGAGAGATGTTCCAGGAGATGCCACCTATGGCGCTTGAAGGTATCAGAGTTCACTGGACGCTGGAGGGCGACCGGCGGCGGCGGCGACAGCCCTCCAAAGATGAAGAAAAGAAAAAGCGTTTCGACGCCGCGCTCAACGAGAAGCTGGGAGAGGGTTCTCCTCCCGAAGAACCAGCCAGGCCGAAGAAGAATCCTTCTTCCGATCCAGAGGCCGGCTCCGAAGAGATCGCCGAGTCCAAGCGCCTCGATATCGTCGTCTGAGGACGCGCCTACTTCTTTCCGCCACTCTGGGGCTTGGCGTTCTCCTCCGGCGGCGGAGCGCCCAGCAACTCGCTGATCAGCTGGGCAATGCGCACCACGCCGAGGACCGGGCGGTCGGTGGACTCGGCCGGCGGAGGGGCGACCTTGGCCCTGCCCCTCTTCCCGCGCGGCCGCGGCGGGGAGAGCTCAATGACCGCCACGTCGGCGCACTCCCGCTGCATCACCGTCAGCGCGCCGCGCAGCGTGGCGCTGTCGGCCAAGCGCGGCACCGGCCGGGCCAGCGCGCCCACCGCCTTGCCCTGGGCGCCCTCAGCCAGCAAGTCAAAGAGGCGCACGTAGCCGACCACGTCGCTGGAAGAAAGCCCGCCGCCCTCGGCCGCGCCCGCCGGGGCGACCACCAGCGCCAGCCGGCTGCGGGCCCTGGTCATGCGCGCCAGCACCGTCCCGGCGCTCTCGGCGGCCGAGACAGTGAGGGTCCGCACCGTGGGCGCCTGGGCCTGCTCGTCGGGGTCGGTGCCATCGTCAATCGCCAAGTCGCGGGCCAGGTGGGCCACGGCGCGACCGCCCACCCGCAGGACGTTGCGCGCCAGGCGCTCCTGCTCGATGGTCAGCTCGCCGGTCTCCCGTCCGTGGGAGAGCAGCCGGTCGAGGATGTTCTTGCTCAGGCGGGGCAATCCCAGACCGGCCTGGGGGCCGCCGCCGCCGGAGAACAGCGCGGAGATGGGCTTGAAGACGAAGATGAGCGGGTAGAGCAGGAACTTGGTGGCGGCCAGACCCCAGGCGGCCCAGTAACTGGTCCGCTCGGCGTAGCGGCGCACGAAGTTCTTGGTGAGCACCTCGGACATGAACAGCGGCAGGGTCAGCGTCGCGGCGGCGGCGACCTCGGGGCCTCGCCACCAGCCGCGCCCGGGCATCAGCCCGGCGTTCTCGTAGAACCCGGTGACCAGCGCGGTGATCAGGTAAACCGCCAAGTTTTGGCCCGTCAGGAAGGTTATCAGCAGGCCCGTGGGATCGCGAAGCAGCCAGGCCAGCAGGCGCGCGGAGCGCTCTCCGGCGTGCTGGCGCCGGCGCAGGCGGAAGCGGTTCAGGGTGTAGAGACCCATCTCCGAGCCGGTGTAGAAGGTCAGCATGGCCAGGGCCAGGACGATGAGGAAGGCGTAGGCCAGGTAGATCACGCCTCGCCCTCCGCGGAGCCGGCCTCGGCGCTCCGGGCCTCGGCCTGGACATCGGCCTCGCCGTTGAGATCTTCGAGCTCGTCGATCTCGTCGGCGGCCTCCTCGCTGGTCAGCTCCAGGAGCACCTGGGTAACGCGCCGGCGGCGCATGCGCCTGACCGTGAAGGACAGCGCCCCCCGGCGCACGCTGTCGCCCTCGCGGGGGATGCGCCCCAGCAGCGAGGCCACCAGCCCGCCCAGGCGGTCCACGCCCAGGTCGTCGGGGTCGAGGCCCACCGCCTCGGCCCAGGGCTCGGCGGCCAGGTCCCCGGCCAGCAGGTAACGCGTCTCGGAGAGCTTCTGGATCTCCGGCGGGCGGTGCCGCTCGTGGGGCTCGCGGATGTCCCCGACGACCTCCTCGACGATGTCCTCCAGGGTCACCAGCCCGGCGGTGCCCCCGAACTCGTCGGCGACGATGGCGAAGTCCGAGCGCTCGCGCTCGAACTCGGCGAGGAGCTCGGTGACCATGGTCTGCTCGGGGACGAACTTGACCGGCCGGGCCAGCTCGCCCAGCGGCCGGGCCGGCGCGCTCAGCGCGTCGAAGACGTCGGCCACGCCGACGATCTCGTCGAGGCTGTCCTTGTACACCGGGAAGCGCGCGTGCCCGGTGCGCGCCGCGGTAATCAGCAGGGCGCTGGCCGGCCAGTCGGCCTCGCAGGCGTCCATGTCCACCCGGGGCATCATGATGTGGCTGACCCGCAGCTCGGCGAGGTCCACGGCCTCCTGGACCAGCCGCCGCTCGTGCTCGCCGATGGCCCCCTCGCTGCCGGCCAGCTCCACCAGGTCGGAGAGCTCCTCGGCCTCCAGGTGGGGAGGTTCGGCCGGGCGGCCCTCCAGGCGACGCATCAGGCTCACCAGCGCCGAGCGCACCGGACCGGTCAGGTTGTAGAAGTAGCGCAGCGTAGGCGCGAAGAGCCAGGAGAGCCTCACGGGCATGGAGAGAGCCACGAACTTGGCCAGGATCTCGCCGATCACCACGACGATGACCAGCGAGGTCAAACCGCCGAGTGCCGCGGCGGTGCGCCCGTAGCCCTTGCCCAGTTCCAGGACCAGCACCGTGCTTATCGCGTAGAAGCTGACGTTGACCAGCAGGTTCCCGAGAAGCACCACGGCCAGCAGTCCCCGCGGGTCGCCGAGCAGATCCAGCGCCGCGGTCGCGCCGGCCCCCCCGCGCTGCTTGAGCTGTTCGGTTTCCAGGCGCTTCAGTGAGAAGAGCGCCGCCTCGCTGGCCGAGAAGAAGAAGCTGAGTCCCAGGAGGCCGGCCATCAGAACCAGGCGGCCCCAGTACTCGCTGATGAATTCCAACTCCTAAGTGATCCCCCCAGAGAGAGAAACTGGCATCTTGCGCCCTACTTCCCGTAGACCTGGTCCGGATCGAAGAGCTTCTCGCCGTCGGCGACCATGCCGCCGTCGGCGACGCGCAGCCTGTAGAAGCAGGAACGGTACCCGGTGTGGCAGGCCCCGCCCTTCTGCACGACCTTGACCAGCAGCACGTCGCCGTCGCAGTCGGTGCGGATTTCCTTCACTTCCTGGGTGTGGCCGGAGCTCTCCCCCTTGAGCCACTGCTTGCCCCGCGAGCGGCTGTAGTAGTGGGCCAGCCCGGTTTCAAACGTCTTCTCCACCGCTTCGCGGTTCATCCAGGCGACCATCAGCACCTCGCCGCCGGCCGCGTCCTGGGCGATCGCGGGGATCAGTCCCTTCTCGTCGAACTTGAGCTCGTCGATGAAAGCCATGCCGTTTCCCCTTTCCGCCACCTTACGCTACACCGGCCAGCTCGCGGTGTTCGGCGGCCAGCCGCTCCAACCGCTCCTTGAGACCGCGGTTCTCCCGTTTGCGAAGCTGCGGGTCCCCGCGGACTATCATCCCGGCATCGCGGCGAGCCAGCTCCAACAGCGGCCCGTCGGCGGCCAGGTCGGTGAAGCGCAGCTCGGGCAGGCCGTGCTGCCGTTCCCCGAGAAACTGTCCCGGGCCGCGCAGCTTGAAGTCCTCCTCGGCGATCTTGAAACCGTCCTGGGTCTTGGCCAGGGCGCGCAGCCGGGCGAGGCTCTCCCGGGTGCTGGCGCGCGCGACGCACAGGCACCAGGCCCGCTTGGACCCGGCCCGGCCCACCCGCCCGCGCAGCTGGTGGAGCGTGGCCAGCCCGAAGCGCTCGGCGCTCTCCACCATCATCACCGTGGCCTCGGGCACGTCCACCCCGACTTCCACCACCGTCGTGGAGACCAGCACCGCGGTCCTCCCGGAGCGGAAGTCCTCCATCGCCGCGCGCCGCACGTCGGCCTTCATCCGCCCGTGGAGCAGGCCCACTCCGAACCGCTCGAAGCGGCGGGAAAGCTCGTCGTAGCCGGTCTCGGCGGCGGCGATGTCCAGCTCCTCGCTCTCGGCGATGGCCGGGTAGATGACGTAGGCGCGCTCGCCGCGGGCCAGTCGCCGGGCGACGAACTCGAGGACCTTCTCCCGGCCGCGCTCGGTGACCACCCGGGTGGTCACCTTCCGCGCCCCGCCGGGCAGCTCGGCGATGATCGAGAGGTCCAGGTCCGCGTAGTAGGCCTGGGCCAGCGTGCGCGGAATAGGCGTGGCGCTCATCACCAGGACGTGGGGCGCCGGTCCCTTGCGGACCAGGCCCACCCGCTGGGCGACGCCGAACTTGTGCTGCTCGTCAAGGACAGCCAGGCCCAACTCCTTGAACTTAACCTGCTTCTGGATCACCGCGTGGGTGGCGATCACGATGTCGGCCGTGCCGCCGCTCACTTCGGCCAGCAGCCGGCGGCGCTCGGCGACCTTCACCGACCCGGAAAGCAGGACGATGTTCACCCGCGAGCCGGCCAGCAGCGTCGAGAATGTCCGGTAGTGCTGCTCGGCGAGTATCTCCGTCGGGGCCATTATCGCCGCCTGGCTGCCGGCGGCCACCACGGCCAGACAGGCGTAGGCGGCCACTGCGGTCTTGCCGCTGCCCACCTCGCCCTGGAGCAGGCGGTTCATGGGCCGCTCGCGGCCGAGGTCGCGGACGATCTCGGCCACCGCGCGCTCCTGCGCCGCAGTGAGTTGAAAAGGCAGCCGTGAGCGGATGTGCTTGTGGACCTTGGCGGACACCCGGTAGCGCTTCACCGCGCCGCGAGCGGCCAGCTCGGCCCGCCGGAGCGCGAGGACCAACTGCAGGACCAGCAGCTCCTCGTAGGCCAGCCGGCGCCGGGCGGCCCGGACGTGCTCCTCGTCCTCGGGGAAATGCAGCCCGCGGAGCGCGTCGGCGGCGCCCACCAGCTGGCGCTCGCGACGGAAGTCCTCCGCGAATATCTCCGGCCATTCGTCGGCGGACCCCTCCAGGGCGCGCCAGACCAGGCGGCGCATGAAGCGCTGGCCCAGCCCTTCGGTCAAGGGGTACACCGGTACCAGGCGGTCGAAGGCCAGCTTGGCGTAGGGCGTCTCGTCGCCGGGTTCGCCCTCGCCGTCATCGTCTTCGAGTATCTCGAACTCCGGCGAGCTCATTCGCCCGCGGCCGCCGTCGACCTCCGCCTTTCCGGTGAGGATGATGCGGTCGCCGGCGGCGAAGCGGTCCGCGAGGTAGGGCTGGTTGAACCAGACGGCGGAGAGGGTCCCGCTCTCGTCGGCGACGCTGGCGTCGACCAGGTAGCGGCCGCCGTGCAGCGAGCGGGCCCGGGTGGAGGTCACCTCGCCGCTGACCGTGGCCTTGCGCCCGGCCTCGAGGTCGGCGATGGCGGTGCGTTCCCGGCGGTCTTCCAGGCGACGCGGGGCGCTGAGCAGGAGTTCGGCGACGCTGAACAGGCCCAACCGGGCGAGCAATTCCGCCCGCCGGGGCCCGACGCCGCGAATGTAGCGCAGTTCTTTCCCGGGAGGGTCTGGGGGTTCTCTACCGCCTGTTTCTTCTTCCATCGATTCTGGAGCTATTATACGCCGCGGGGCCGGATGTCAAATGAACGCGGGAAGATAGGTATCCGCGAGCCGACCTTCCGGTTTGGCCCGCGCGCGAGCTGTAAAGGCGGGAAAAGCTGTCTTTCACTTGCCGAACCGGCTGTTGAGGAGGCCCTTAGAGACAGGGGAGGGCGAAATGCGTAGCGGACTCAGCCCGACTGTCCGGCGGAACTCTCGAAGTCGCCCAGGAGGCTCTCGGCGTCGATGCCCCCGCCCAGCCGTGCGGCGTAGGGCTCTGCATCCCGGGCCGGGCCGGCGCCCTCGCGGAACTCGCAATTGACCTGCCGCCAGCTCAGAATCCGGGCGGCCTCCCGACGCGTTCGAGAGTCCAGCGCCTGTCCGGCGTCCGCCCCCTTCTCGATAAGCACCTGCGCCAGGCTCTTGCCGACCCGCCGGGCCTCCTCGCGGGCCAGGTCGATCTCCTCGCGCGTGAAGCTCTCCGAGCCCAGCAGGGCTTCCTCCAATGTGTCGGTCTCGTGCGAGGGAGAGGCCACCATCTTGAGCCGGCCGTCCATGAAGTAGAGCTGCCTCTGCTCCCCGCGGGGACCGGTAACTGTCAACAGGCCGGTGCGGCGCGCGGCGGAGAGCGCCCGGATGGTGGCGGTCACGTCGAGAGCGTCGATCTGCCTGCGGGACGAGCTGTCCCCGGGCCGGGAGCCGGAGTCTTCGGATTGCTGGGTGCCTCTTGCCATAGCGACTTCCACCTCTGCGACTCGGACGGAGCGGAAGTCTACTCGTGCGGCGAGTCTTTTCAAGCACCCTTGTCGCACAACCCTTGTCAGCATAAAGACTTACAGGGCGGGCCTTGCGCGCAAGCCTCACGGCCGCGCGGGTTTAGGTCTATTTCTCGATGGTAATTCTGGTGTGGGCGGCGGGGCCCCAATGCCCTCCGCCGCTCCTGGCGCGGACGTGGAAGTAGTAGGTCCCCGGCTTGACGTCCTTGAAAGCCGCTCGGGTCCCCGGCCCGGTGATCTTCGCGGGGGGCTCGGTGTCCGCCTTGTGATCCAGCAGCCAGGAATATCCGCTGATGCCGCTGGCGACTCGCGGCGCCTCCCAGACGAACTCCGGATTTCGCCCGCGCGGCGAGGCCAGCACGAAGTTGTCGAGGTCCGCGCCCGCCTGGGAACCCGAAACGCTCAGGAGCTTCTCGATGATGGCCAGCCGCCCGCCGGGCCGCTTGGGAAACCTTGCGGGCATCTTGCGGAGGTCAATTTCGATGCGGTGCCAGCGACCGTCGCATTGTGCGGTCGCCAGCCGGCCCAACTGGTGACGCCAGCTCCCCCTGTGGCGGCCGAAACCCAGAGTGTGGTGCAGGTTGCCCACCTCCACCATGAAGTCGAAGCTGGTGCGGCGACTCATGCGGTAGTCGAAGGCCAGGTAGCTGTACTTGGCCGGGTCGAAGGCGCGGGGCCAGAGCTGGACCTCGTTGTGGTTGTCGTGCAGCCGCCGGCCGTTGGTGGCCAGGTACCAGCGGCCCGATCCCGCCCCGCCGGGGGCGCGGGCCCGCGACCGGTAGGCCATGCCCCGGCGCCAGTTGGCGAAGGTGCCCTGGCCGCGCTCGAAGTCCTGGAAGAGCAAGCGGTCCGAAGGCACGTAGACTACTCGCGGCGCAGGGGGCTTGGCGGCGTCCTTGGCGGGGGCCAGTTTCCAGGCCCACTTGTGGGCGGCCATGACGTTCCCGGCGTAGTCCGCCGCCCGGATGCTGCACTTCACCTGGCCGGGGGCCAGGCGCAGGCGGCCGTCGAAGCCGGTCAGGTCCAGCCGCAGGCGGCCCGAGGCCGGGAAGAAGCTGACCCCCTCGTCGCCGGGCCGGAAGGTCTTGCCGCCGGCGACCAGCTCGACGTCGTGGGCGCTGAGGCCCGAGCCGGTCTCCTCGAAGCTGACCTCGATGTATTGCGGGCAGGCGGTGGAGCCCGCCGCGGGGCTCACCGCGGTGACCTTGGGGGCGGTCTTCTCCTGGTGATGCCGCACCTTGAAGCGCCAGTGGGCGGTCGGCCCCCAGTTGCCGGCGCGGTCGCGGGCGCGGACGTGCAGGTACCAGGTGCCCTCGGCCAGGCCGCCGGGCATCTTCAAGCTCGCGTCCGCCGTCGTGATCTTCTCCGCCGGGAGGGTGTCCTTCGCGCGGTCGAGCACGGCGGCGTAGCCGGCGATGCCCGACTCGTCGTCGGCCCGCCACTTGAAGACCACCGGGCGGGAGCCGTTGACCGCCGGGAGCAGGACCCAGTTGTCGATGCGGCAGGCGTTGGAGGTGGTCGATGAGCCCGGGCCCAGGTCGGCGAAGCCGATGCTGTGAATGATCCTCCGGCGGCGGTAGCGGAGCGCGTGCTCCAGGTCCACCTCGGCGCGGCGCCACTTGCCGTCGGCGGTCCCGCCGGAGATGCGCCCCAGGTTGAGGGCCCCGCCGCGGGAGTCGGTCAGTTCCACCTCGTAGCGCGCCCCGGCGGAGAAGAGGAGCAGGTTGACGTGGGTGGTCGGCTCGATGCGATAGTCGAAGCTCAGGACCGGGTAGCGCTTGACGTCGAAGGGCCGCCAGCGGGCCATGGTTCCGATGGTTCCGCCGGTGCGCCGGTTCTCGGCGAGCAAGCAGCGCCGGCCCCAGCGCGCCCCGTTGCGGACCAGGGTAAGCCGGGCGCCATCGGGGCCGCCGAAGGGCCGCCATGTGCCCAGAGAGCGCTCGAAGTCGTTGAACTCCAATGGCGCGGGGGCGACCAGCCGCGGCCGCGCCGGCGGGCGCTTGTCGAGCTTGGGGTCGTAGGTAACGGTAAACTCCTGCGAACCGGTCGGTGCGCCCCCATCGAACCCGCCGTACTCCAGGATCATGCGGTTGGCGCCCGTCTTCATCTCAAGGCCTGCAACGCGCGGATCGAGAACCAGGCCGGCGACGCTGAGGCCGTCGTACCTGAGCGCCGCCCCGTCGTAGGGAATACGCCGCTCTCCCACGCGCAGGACGAAACGGCGCGGATCCAACCTGGGGAGCTTGGTCTTGAGATACTCCTTCTTGACTCTGGTGCCCGGGACGCGGACGCTGAAGGATGCGCTCATGTGCCACTTGAGGACCGGCCGCTTGGCGGACAGCGACCAGTCCGCAATCTCCATCCACTCCCCGGCCCGGTTGCCGCTCAGGCCTTCCAGGAGCCCGGAGTCCCCGACCTCGTAGTTGCCGATGCGAATCTCGTCGACGCGCAGGTCTTTGAGCGTCGGCTCGGTGGCGGCCAAGAGCGCGCCGAGGTCACAGCGGAACCCCATCCAACCGCCCTTTGCCGGGTATCGCGGCCACTGCCACTCGCCCAGTGCGCGGAGGTCGTAGCGCCCGCCGTCACGGTTCGCCGGCCCGGCGAGGCGAATGCGGTAAAACCTGCCCTTGCGCACCAGGTAGAGGTTGAAGCGCGCGCCGGGCGACTTCCGCCATCCGAAAGAGAGCAATCCCTGCTTGGCGAGGTCGATGCCCCCCGGCGGGGCGTAGGCGGCCGCGAAGCTGCCCCCGGCGTTGGCGTTTTCCAGGCGGAGGACCGGCTTCTTCCCGGCCGTGCGCGGGGCCAGTCGCGCGCCGCTGGTCCCGTCGCGGTTGGCGAAGTGCTTGAACGCATCGGGCAGCGGGAGCGGCTTGCCCGGTTTCTCGCTCGTGAAAGGGCTGCGCCGCGCGCCGAGAGGCCTGGCGGCCTCCAGCCGGAAGCGCGCCAGGGTGACGCCGTTGTCCCCCCGCGTCCACAACGAGAGATTGTCCGCGCCGGCCAGCGGCTTAGTATCAGTGAACGAGCAGAGCTTCTCGCCGTCGCCGTAAAGGATCAGGCTCTTCCCCTTGCGCACCACGCGCATGTGGGACCAGTGGCTGTGGATCCCGCCCCCGCCTCCGGCGGCGCGGGCGTCCGGGCGAATCAGGCTGCGGCCCTCGGCAACCACCTTGCCGTTCCTGAGAATCCGGCTGGGCGCGTCGATGCCCCCGAAGGCCAGCACGTACCCCGCAGCCGGGTTCCGCGGATCGGACGAGAGCGCCACGCTCAGGTTGGTGGGGAAATCGTAGAAGGGCGCGCAGCGCTCGGCCATGGCCATCGCGAAGTGCGCGTCCAGCCGGAAATCGCCGGGCACCGGGCGCTTGAGGTCCAGGCGAGCCACGCCCCGCCGCCGCCGGCCCAAGAGCCAGGTGTACTCCGGGTCGCACTTCCAGCGGCTGGCCACCTCCCACCGGCCGGTAGCCGCGCGCCACTCGACCGGCGCGCGCGCGAAGGTCTCGTCTAACAGGTTGGACCCGCTGACGGAGAGTTCCTTCTTGGCGAGCCACCAGCCGCCCATGGCGCGGGCCCCGGCCTGGCCGCCCCGGAGCTTGAGGGTATCCGGGCAGCTCAGCACCGGGCGTAGGCCGGTCCGGACCACCAGCCGCCCGGTCTCGCGCGCGAGGGAGAGCCGCTCCAGCCCCGCGCCGCCCAGGCGCAGTATCTTGCCGGCGACGCGCTTGTCCTTCTCGAACAGGGAGATTATCGCCGCGCCGGAGCCCCCGCCCCCGAAGTCGGCCACCAGGCGGTAGCCGGAGGCGAAGTCCTTGCCGTCACCGGCCAGGGTCAGGATCAGCTGCCCGCGGGCCAGCGGCTCGCCGGAGCGCTGCCAGGAAACGTGCTGCGACCCGGTCAGCCGCGCCCGGTGCCAGAAGCCGTCGCCCTTCCTGCGGAACTCGTCGGCCAGCCGCGCCCAGGCGCGCATGTCCGCCTTGCCCTGAAAAACCGGCGACAGGCTGGGCGGCTGGAGGTACCAGCGACGCAGGACGAGGTCCAGCTTCGGTCCCCCGGCGGCCAGCTCCTCGGGAGCCAGCTCCAGCCCCTCGACGCGCACGTCGTCGAAGCGCACCTCGGCGCTTCCCGAGCTCCACAGGCCGACCTTGCCGCCGATGACGTCGTCACGGCCGGAAATCGCGGCCAGCTCGGCCCCGTCCACCCAGGCGCGCAGCGCCCCGCCGGAGGAGGCCAGCTCCAGCACGTACCAGGAGCCCGGCGCGCCGCGCAGACCCTTGGCGGCGAGGACCTTCTCCGTTCCGTCCGCCGCGGTTCGGACCAGCTCGGCGCGGCCGGCGCCGCCCGATCCGGCGCCCTCGATGGCCAGGCGCAGCAGGTAGCCGGCCTTTCCGTGAAGATTGAAAGCCAACCCGGCGGCGCCCGGCGAGGAGAGCACGTTGACCGACGCGCGCGCGCGGTAGTCGTCCCAGAAGTCCTGGCCGGTGCGCACGGAAGTCGCCCCCTTCGTCCGCGCGCACTCCAGGGCGAAGGGACTGGCCGAGGTCTCCGGGTTGGGGTCGGCGTTTATCTTCCAGCACCCGGGTCGGTCGGGCTTCCAGGCGCCCAGGCGCGCCACCTGACGGGTGAAGTCGTCGGTGAAGAAGACCGCCTCGGAGCGGTCGATCTTCTGGTAGCCGAGGATTTTCGCCGCGCCCCCGCCGGTCAGGGCCAGCTTGAAGGGCGCCTTGAGTTCGGGCAGCGGAGCCCGGGCCAGCTCCCGGCCGGCGACCACCAGCGAGATGTATCTGCGGGCACCGGCGCGCACCTTAAGCAGGCACTTCACCCGGCCGGCGGGCAACCGGGCGGCGGTCCGCGCGGTCTTCTTTCCGGTGACGACGGAGCCCACCTCCGCCTTTCGGCCGGGCCCCAGGCGGACGTAGGCGTAGCCACGGACGCCCCCGGCGGCCACGGTCAGGCTCTTTCCCTTGCGGGGGGCCAGTTCGAAGCTCAGGTTGAAGTCGGGATCGGCCCCGCGGCCGGCCTTGAAATCGGGCGCGCGGCCCTCGTCGCCACCGCGGGCGGCGGCAAACCCCAGGAGGGCCGCCAGGAGGCCGGTGAGGAGAGTGAGCTTCTTTCGCATCGTCTCAGTTGCCAAGAGGTTGCGAACAGCTTCGGCGCGCTGCAAGTCACGCCTCCAGACTATTCTACATGGTTAGACGCACTAATCCAGCGGCGGAAGCCCGAAAAAGACGGGTTTCTGGGGGAGGGCCGGTCCAAGGAGGAAGTACCCGGGACGCGGAATTTTATGCTTGACTCCGGAGCCCCGGGAGTTAGGATTTCGTGCGTCGCCCTCGTATGGTGCGACGCAATAAGGCTTTGGCTCCGAGCCGAATTCGGAGCGGAGATTGGGAGGAGATACGTAGATGAAGAAGTTGTTTGCTGGTCTGTGCGCCTTCGTTCTGGCGATGAGCATGGTGGGTTGCGGTGACGATGCCGCTCCGAAGAAGAAGGACGACGCCGCGAAGAAGCCCCCCGTGAAGGCACCTGTGAAGGACGCCGACAAGTAGTAGAAGTTCTCGCTCAGAAGAGCTTAAGCGCCGGCGGGCCGGGGCAAGTCCCCGGCCCGCGGTCTTTTCAGGCCTTCTGCGGGGGGGCCGAACTTCCTGCGCACCCAGGCCAGCGCCGCGCGGCGGGACGTCAAGCGGCCCTCGAGCTGCTCCTCTTCCAGGCCGCGAAGTATGCGGCCCATGACCGGCCCCTGCGGGTAGCCGCGTTTCAGGAGATCGTGACCGGTCACCAGCCGCGCGGGGCGCAGGACCGCCGCGGGCAGCTCGCGCAGCTTGCGGCGCGCGAAGCGCCATATCCCCAGGTCCCCGTGGCTGGCCAGGCAGTCGATACGGTGGAGCGCCAGGTGAGAACGGAAGTCCTCCGCGCGCAGGAAGCGCTTGAGCTTGCCCTCGCGCATCTCGGCCAGGTCCTTGAAGCGCATGTGCTGGCGAGCGAGATCCTCGACCAGCCTGCATTCCGCCGTCGACATCTTGAGCCGCCGGCAAAGCCCCAGGGCCAGCTCCGCGCCGCGCTCGGCGTGCCCGTTGAAACGCATCCGGCCGGACGGGTCGCGCCGGGCGGTGACCCCCTTGCCCAGGTCGTGGAGCGCAACGGCCATCGCGAAGCCGAAGCCGGCGCCGGCGGGCAGCCGCTCAAGGCACGCCAGGGTGTGCTCCCAGCAGTCGCCCTCGGGGTGAAACTGCTTGGGCTGCTCCAGGCCCACCAGCTTCTCCATGCCGGGGAGCACGTGGCGGAGAAGCCCCAGGTCCGCCATCAGCTCGAAGGACCGCCGGGCGACGGCACCCCCGGGGGCCAGCATCCTGGCCAGCTCTTCGCGTATCCGCTCGGCGCTGATCCTCTTTATTCTGGAGGCCAGCTTGCGCCCCGCCCGGCGGGTGGCGGGAGAGATGCGGAAGTCCAGGGCCGCGGCGAAGCGCGCCGCGCGGAGCAGGCGCAGGTGGTCCTCGGCGAAGCGCGCCCCCGCCTTGCCGACGGTGCGCAGCAGGCGCCGGGCGATGTCCTTCCGCCCCCCGACCAGGTCGAGGATGCGCCGCTTTGCGGGGTCGTAGAAGAGCGCGTTGCAGGTGAAGTCCCGGCGCAGGACGTCGGCCCGCTCGTCGGCAAACTCCACATGGTCAGGATGCCGGCCGTCGGAGTAGCCGCCCTCGGACCGGAAGGTGGCCACCTCGAACCAGCGGCGGCGCCAGGGCACCAGCATCACCCCGAAGGCCGCCCCAATGGCCCTGGCGCGGGGGAAGAGGCTCTTCACGTCGTCGGGCCGGGCGGAGGTGGCGATGTCGACGTCGGGGTACGTCCGGCCCAGGAGCATGTCGCGCACCGCGCCGCCCGCGAAGTACGCGCGGTGCCCACCCTTCACCAGGCGGGCGAGGACGGCGGCCGCCGAGCGGCCGATGGGGGTGCGGGCGTGGTCGGGACGCGGCATGGGGTTGATTCTCGCCAGCGGGCCCGGAACGCGCAAGGG